>NZ_JBHXKA010000175.1:0-13877 GCF_042722885.1 Streptomyces sp. NPDC058401 | reverse complement strand
GGGCCGACCGGGACACACCCCGTCGGCCCGCTGCTTTGTCAGTGCCGCCCGATACCCTGCGAAGCTGCACGTACAGGAGATCGAAGAAGGGGGAGGGGTGCGCGTTCTCGGTGTTGACCCGGGCCTGACCCGATGTGGTGTGGGTGTGGTCGAAGGTGTGGCGGGCCGCCCCCTGACGATGCTCGGTGTGGGGGTCGTACGGACGCCCGCGGACGCCGAGTTGGGCAACCGGCTCGTCGGCATCGAGCAGGGCATCGAGGAGTGGCTCGACGAGTACCGGCCCGAAGTCCTCGCCGTGGAGCGGGTGTTCAGCCAGCACAACGTCAGCACGGTGATGGGCACCGCCCAGGCCAGTGCCGTTGCCATGCTGTGCGCGGCGCGCCGCGGCATACCGGTCGCGCTGCACACCCCCAGCGAGGTCAAGGCCGCCGTCACGGGCAGCGGTCGTGCCGACAAGGCGCAGGTCGGAGCCATGGTCACCCGGCTACTGCGGCTGTCCGCCCCGCCCAAGCCCGCGGACGCCGCGGACGCCCTCGCCCTCGCCATCTGCCACATCTGGCGCGCCCCCGCGCAGAACCGCCTCCAGCAGGCCGTCAACCGGCATGCCAGCGCCCTGAAAGGCCGCACCACATGATCGCCTTCGTCAGCGGCCCGGTCGCCGCGCTCACCCCCACCCTGGCCGTCATCGAGGTCGGGGGAGTGGGCATGGCCGTGCACTGCACGCCGAACACCGTCGCGGGCCTGCGCACCGGTGAGCAGGCCCGGCTGGCGACCTCCCTGGTCGTACGGGAGGACTCGCTGACGCTGTACGGCTTCGCCGACGACGACGAGCGCCAGGTCTTCGAGCTCCTCCAGACCGCCAGCGGGGTCGGACCGAAGCTCGCGCAGGCGATGCTGGCGGTGCACAGCCCGGACGCGCTGCGCGTCGCCGTCTCGGTGGGGGACGAGAAGGCGCTGATGGCCGTCTCCGGCATCGGGAAGAAGGGCGCCCAGAAGCTCCTGCTCGACCTCAAGGACAAGCTCGGCGCCCCGCTGGGATCGAGCGGCATGGTCGGCGCACAGCGCGCCGCCGCCTCCGGGCCGGCCCCGTGGTCGGAGCAGCTCTCCGCGGCCCTGATCGGCCTCGGCTACGCGCCCCGGGACGCGGAGGAGGCGGTCTCGGCCGTGACCCCCCAGGCGGACGCGGCGATCGCCGCCGGCGGTTCGGCCCCGGTCCCGCAGCTCCTGAGGGCGGCCCTCCAGTCCCTGAACCGGGCCCGCTGACACCGGTGCGGCGCCGTTGCCGGGGGCCCGGGGCGGAGCCCCGGCCTGCGGACCGCTCACAGACCATCGCACCACCCCGAGAAGGCAGACTGACACCGTGAACTGGGATGACGAGAGCGACGACCGGATCGTCGCAGCCGCGGCGGACGGCGAGGACACCGCCGTCGAGGCGGCCCTGCGGCCCAAGGACCTCGGTGAGTTCGTCGGGCAGGAGAAGGTCCGCCAGCAGCTGGACCTCGTCCTGAAGGCGGCCCGCCAGCGCGGAGCCACCGCCGATCACGTGCTGCTGTCGGGCGCCCCCGGGCTGGGTAAGACCACCCTGTCCATGATCATCGCGGCCGAGATGGGCGCGCCCATCCGAATCACCTCCGGCCCCGCCATCCAGCACGCGGGCGATCTCGCCGCCATCCTCTCCTCGCTCCAGGAGGGCGAGGTCCTCTTCCTCGACGAGATCCACCGCATGTCCCGGCCCGCCGAGGAAATGCTCTACATGGCCATGGAGGACTTCCGCGTCGACGTGATCGTGGGCAAGGGCCCGGGCGCCACGGCCATCCCGCTGGAGCTGCCCCCGTTCACCCTCGTCGGGGCCACGACCCGGGCCGGTCTGCTCCCGCCTCCGCTGCGCGACCGCTTCGGCTTCACCGGTCACATGGAGTTCTACGCCCCCGAGGAGCTGGAGCGCGTCATCCACCGCTCCGCGCGGCTCCTCGACGTGGAGATCGACACCGCCGGCGCCGCCGAGATCGCCGGCCGCTCGCGCGGAACCCCCCGTATCGCCAACCGGCTGCTGCGCCGCGTCCGCGACTACGCCCAGGTCAGGGCCGACGGCGTGATCAACCGCACGGTCGCCGGCACCGCCCTGAAGGTCTACGAGGTCGACGAGCGCGGGCTGGACCGGCTGGACCGGGCCGTTCTGGAGGCGCTCCTGAAGCTCTTCGGCGGGGGGCCCGTCGGTCTGTCGACGCTCGCGGTCGCCGTCGGCGAGGAGCGGGAGACCGTGGAGGAGGTGGCCGAGCCGTTCCTCGTCAGGGAGGGGCTCCTGGCCAGGACACCGCGGGGGCGGGTCGCGACCCCCGCCGCATGGGCCCACCTGGGACTTGTCCCGCCACAGCACGGCGGGAACGGATCAAGCGGACAACAGGGCCTCTTCGGGACCTGACGGCGCGGAGGTTCGCCCCCTCAGGAACTGCGGTGACATGCTGGGCGTTGTTCCATCGGTGCGGACTCGCCTAGACTCCGCCGATGCCGACCCTTACGGTCGGCGTACCCACCCCCCGTACAAAGGCCGTGCGCTTGTGCGGTCGATGCGAAGGACCTGCGTCCCGTGAATATCATGTCCCTCCTTCCGTTCGTGCTGATCATCGGGGCGATGTTCCTGCTGACCCGCAGCCAGAAGAAGAAGCAGCAGGCGGCCGTGCACATGCGCGACCAGCTGACCGCCGGCACCGGCGTCCGCACCATCGGCGGCATGTACGCCACGGTGAAGGAGATCGGTGAGGACACCGTCACGCTCGAGGTGGCCCCCGGCGTCCACGCGATCTACGCGAAGAACTCCATCGGTGCCGTACTGGAAGACGCGGAGTACAACCGCATCGTCCACGGCATCACCGATGATCTGACGATCGACACGCCGGTCGTCCCGGACGACGCGTCCTCCCTGACCGGGGACGAGGCCCCCAAGCTCGACCTGGGCAAGAAGGACGCGCCCCAGGCCGACGAGCCCGCGGCGGAGGAGTCCAAGGGCGACGAGCCCAAGGACGGCAAGAGCGACGGCGAGACCGGCGCGAAGTAGCGCTGGGCCGGGGACCGTGCGGGGCGCCTACCGGCAGCTCCGGCGGCCCCCGCCAGTGACCCTTCTGCGGGGGGCAGGGGTCCCCACACACATTTCGTGGCCGTCCACGCGCTGACCCGGCGCGGGACGGTTGGACAGGGAGATACGACAAGGTGGCAGCACCGAAGAAGGGCCGGCGGCCCACGGGGGCTCAGGGGAGGCCGGGGCGTGCCCTGGCCATCATCCTGATCGCGATGGTGGCGCTCACCGCGGGGATGTTCCTCACGAAGCAGACGACGCCGCGACTCGGCATCGACCTCGCCGGCGGCACGAGCATCACGCTCAAGGCCAAGAGCGAGCCCGGTAAGCCGGACGCGATCAACGAGACCAACATGAACACGGCGATCGGCATCATCGAACGCCGCGTCAACGGTCTCGGCGTCTCCGAGGCCGAGGTCCAGAAGCAGGGCCAAGACCACATCATCGTGAACATCCCCAAGGGGACGAACGAGCAGCAGGCGCGCGAGCAGGTCGGTACCACCGCCCAGCTGTACTTCCGCCCCGTGCTCGCCACGGCGGATGGCGCCCCGGTCGCCCCCGAGGCCAACCCGAGCGGCTCCCCGAGCGCCGCCCCGAGCGGCTCCGGCAGCCCGTCCGCCGGTGCGCCCACCCCGTCGTCCAGCGCCACTTCCCAGGGCCGTGCGGTCAGTGAGGCCCTCAAGGCCCCGAACGCCCCCTCTCCCTCGCCCTCGGCGAGCGAGTCGAAGAAGGCAGACGACAAGGCCGCCCCGTCCACGTCGCCGTCCGCGCCGACCGCCGACCAGGCCGCAGCCGCGGACCTGCAGGCGAAGTTCGCTGCGCTGGACTGCAGCAACGAGGCGCAGCGCACTGCCGTCAGCAAGAACGTGAAGCCCGAGGACCCGACGCTCGCCTGCGGCAAGCGCGGGGACACCTGGGGCAAGTGGGTGCTGGGTCCGGCCCAGGTCAACGGCCAGGACGTCAAGGACGCCAAGGGCCAGATCGACCAGCAGCGCGGCATCTGGATCGTCACGATGCAGTTCACCGACAAGGGCGCCGACAAGTTCGCCAAGATCACCGGTGAGCTCGCCGCCAAGCAGGCCCCGCAGAACCAGTTCGCCATCGTGCTCGACGGCGAGGTCATCTCCGACCCCTCCGTCAGCCAGGCGCTGACCGGCGGCAACGCCGAGATCTCCGGCGGCTTCACCCAGCAGTCCGCGATGGACCTGGGCAACATGCTCTCGTACGGCGCCCTGCCGCTGTCCTTCCAGGAGGACAGCGTCACCACCGTCTCCGCCGCGCTCGGCGGCGAGCAGCTGAAGGCCGGCCTCATCGCCGGTGCCATCGGCCTCGCCCTCGTGGTGATCTACCTGCTGGCGTACTACCGGGGCCTGGCGTTCGTCGCCATCATCAGCCTCATCGTCTCCGGCATCCTCACCTACACGATCATGGCGCTGCTCGGCAAGGGCATCGGCTTCGCACTGAACCTGCCGGCCGTCTGTGGTGCGATCGTCGCGATCGGCATCACCGCCGACTCGTTCATCGTGTACTTCGAACGCATCCGGGACGAGATCCGCGAGGGCCGCACCCTGCGTCCGGCCGTCGAGCGCGCCTGGCCGCGCGCCCGCCGCACCATCCTGGTCTCCGACTTCGTGTCGTTCCTCGCCGCGGCGGTGCTGTTCATCGTCACCGTCGGCAAGGTGCAGGGCTTCGCCTTCACCCTGGGTCTGACCACCCTGCTCGACGTGGTCGTGGTGTTCCTCTTCACCAAGCCCGTCATGACGCTGCTGGCGCGCACGGACTTCTTCGCCAGCGGTCACCCGTGGTCCGGGCTGGACCCGAAGCGACTGGGCGCGAAGCCGCCGCTGCGACGCTCGCGTCGTACCGGCTCCGGCGCGGCCGCCGCGACCGTCTCCGTTCCCGTCGACGCAAAGGAGGCGTGAGAGATGTCGAAGCTCGGAGATCTCGGCGCCAAGCTGTACCGGGGTGAGGTCGGCTACGACTTCGTCGGCAAGCGATTCGTCTGGTACGGCGTTTCCATCCTGATCACCATCACGGCGATCGTGGCCCTGGCCGTTCAGGGCCTCAACATGGGCATCGAGTTCAAGGGTGGTGCCGTCTTCACCACCCCGAAGTCCTCCATCTCGGAGACCCACGCCCGCGAGGTGGCGGAGAAGGCCTCCGGCCACGACGCGGTCGTCCAGAAGCTCGGCACCGGCGCCCTGCGCATCCAGATCTCGGACCTGGACACCAACGCCGCGGCCGACGTGAAGGCCAAGCTCGCCGCCGACTTCAAGATCGACGCGGGTCAGATCAACGCGGACCTGGTCGGCCCCAGCTGGGGCGAGCAGATCGCCAACAAGGCCTGGACCGGCCTCGGCGTCTTCATGGTCCTCGTGGTGATCTACCTGGCCATCGCCTTCGAGTGGCGGATGGCGATCGCGGCGCTCATCGCGCTGATCCACGACCTCACGATCACCGTCGGCGTGTACGCGCTGGTCGGCTTCGAGGTCACCCCGGGCACGGTCATCGGTCTGCTGACCATCCTCGGTTACTCCCTCTACGACACCGTCGTCGTCTTCGACGGTCTCAAGGAGGGCTCGAAGGACATCACCAAGCAGACCCGCTGGACGTACAGCGAGATCGCCAACCGCAGCATCAACGGCACCCTGGTCCGTTCGATCAACACGACCGTCGTGGCACTGCTCCCCGTCGGGGCGCTGCTCTTCATCGGCGGCGGCTTCCTGGGCGCCGGCATGCTGAACGACATCTCGCTGTCCCTGTTCGTCGGCCTCGCGGCCGGTGCCTACTCGTCGATCTTCATCGCGACCCCGCTGGTCGTGGACCTGAAGGAGCGCGAGCCGGCGATGAAGGCCCTGAAGAAGCGGGTGCTCGCGAAGCGGGCGTCGGCGGAGGCCAGGGGCGAATCGCCCGAGGGCGCCGGGACCGAGGACGCGCCCGAGGTAGTGGCGCAGGGCCGTTCGGGACGCCGCCGGTGACCGCGGAGCTGCCCTCCGGCGTACGGGACCTGCTGCTCAGCCGGATCACGGACGTCGAGGACTACCCGAAGCCGGGCGTGATGTTCAAGGACATCACCCCGCTGCTGGCCGACCCGAAGGCGTTCGGCGCCCTCACGGACGCGCTGGTGGCCCTGGCCGGGCAGTACGGAGCGACGAAGATCGTCGGGCTGGAGGCGCGGGGATTCATCCTGGCGGCTCCGGTCGCCGTACAGGCGGGCATCGGCTTCGTGCCGGTCCGCAAGGCCGGGAAGCTGCCCGGGGCGACGCTCCTGCAGTCCTACGACCTGGAGTACGGCTCGGCGGAGATCGAGATCCACGCGGAGGCGCTGTGCGCCGACGACCGGGTCATGGTCATCGACGACGTGCTGGCCACCGGTGGTACCGCCGCGGCCTCGCTGGAGCTGATCCGGCGGGCCGGGGCGGAGGTCGCCGGGGTCGCGGTCCTGATGGAGCTCTCGTTCCTGCCGGGGCGTGAGCGGCTGCTGCCGGCGCTGGGCGATGCTCCGCTGGATGCGCTGATCGTGGTCTGACCCTGTCTTCCCCGAAGCGGGCGTGCACCGGTATCCCCGGAGCGCGCCCGCTTCGGCGTGTGCGGGCCGCTGCGCGGGGCTGGAGTCCCCTACCCGCCCTTCGCCCGTTCCCCGGGGCTCCGCCCCGGACCCCGGTCCTCAAACGCAGGACGGGCTGGATGTGGCCGGGCCGGCAGGAGTCGGGGTGGACTCGGGGAACGGGGTGGCGTAACCCTCGCTACGATGGGTTATCCGGACCGGACACGGGTACCGGATCCTCCCCCACACTGCGTGCGGGGGGACCCCCTGAGGAGCGCTCTTGCCAGACGAGGTCCAGCCAATCTCCGCCGCGCAGCCCGACCCGCAGGCCGAGCAGCCGGCCGCGGCGCCCGCCGCCACGCCCCCGTCGGCTGCGCCGGCCCCGCCGGTCAAGCCCGCGTCCGCGAAGTCGGCCGGGTCCTCCAATCGGGTGCGCGCCCGGCTGGCCCGCCTCGGAGGCCAGCGTTCCAACCCGTACAACCCGGTCCTGGAACCGCTGCTCCGCATAGTCCGCAGCAACGACCCGAAGATCGAGACGGCCACCCTGCGCCAGATCGAGCAGGCGTACCAGGTCGCCGAGCGCTGGCACCGCGGACAGAAGCGCAAGAGCGGCGACCCGTACATCACCCACCCGCTCGCGGTGACCACGATCCTCGCCGAGCTGGGCATGGACCCGGCCACGCTGATGGCGGGGCTGCTCCACGACACCGTCGAGGACACCGAGTACGGGCTGGAGGACCTGCGGCGCGACTTCGGCGACGCGGTGACCCTGCTCGTCGACGGAGTCACCAAGCTCGACCGGGTCAAGTTCGGCGAGGCCGCCCAGGCCGAGACCGTCCGCAAGATGGTCGTGGCGATGGCCAAGGACCCCCGGGTCCTGGTCATCAAGCTCGCCGACCGGCTGCACAACATGCGCACCATGCGCTACCTCAAGCGGGAGAAGCAGGAGAAGAAGGCCCGCGAGACCCTCGAGATCTACGCCCCGCTGGCGCACCGGCTGGGCATGAACACCATCAAGTGGGAGCTGGAGGACCTCGCCTTCGCGATCCTCTACCCCAAGATGTACGACGAGATCGTGCGGCTGGTGGCCGAAAGGGCACCCAAGCGCGACGAGTACCTCACCGTGGTCACCGACGAGGTGATGGCCGATCTCCGGGCCGCCCGCATCAAGGCCACCGTCACCGGGCGCCCCAAGCACTACTACAGCGTCTACCAGAAGATGATCGTGCGCGGCCGCGACTTCGCCGAGATCTACGACCTGGTCGGCATCCGGGTCCTCGTCGACACCGTCCGGGACTGCTACGCCGCCCTCGGTACCGTGCACGCGCGATGGAACCCGGTCCCCGGCCGGTTCAAGGACTACATCGCGATGCCGAAGTTCAACATGTACCAGTCGCTCCACACGACGGTCATCGGACCCAGCGGCAAGCCCGTAGAGCTCCAGATCCGCACCTTCGACATGCACCGCCGTGCCGAGTACGGCATCGCCGCGCACTGGAAGTACAAGCAGCAGACCGTCGCCGGCACCTCCAAGGTGCGCACCGACGTGCCGCAGGCGGCCAAGGGCAGCGCGGGCCACGACACCGTCAACGACATGGCCTGGCTGCGCCAGCTGCTGGACTGGCAGAAGGAGACCGAGGACCCGAGCGAGTTCCTCGACTCGCTGCGCTTCGACCTCTCGCGCAACGAGGTCTTCGTCTTCACGCCCAAGGGCGACGTCATCGCCCTGCCCGCCGGGGCCACGCCGGTGGACTTCGCGTACGCCGTCCACACCGAGGTCGGCCACCGGACCATAGGAGCGCGGGTCAACGGGCGGCTCGTACCGCTCGAATCGACCCTCGACAACGGAGACCTGGTCGAGGTCTTCACCTCCAAGGCCGAGGGCGCCGGCCCGTCCCGCGACTGGCTGGGCTTCGTCAAGTCCCCCCGGGCCCGCAACAAGATCCGTGCCTGGTTCTCCAAGGAGCGCCGCGACGAGGCGATCGAGCACGGCAAGGACGCCATCGCGCGGGCGATGCGCAAGCAGAACCTGCCGATCCAGCGCATCCTGACCGGCGACTCCCTCGTCACCCTCGCGCACGAGATGCGCTACCCCGACATCTCCTCGCTCTACGCGGCGATCGGCGAGGGCCACGTCACCGCGCAGAACGTCGTCCAGAAGCTGGTCCAGGCCCTCGGCGGCGAGGACGCGGCCAACGAGGACATCGAGGACACCATCCCGCCGGCCCGCGGCCGCAGCACCCGCCGCGGCAACGCCGACCCCGGGGTCGTGGTCAAGGGCGTCGACGACGTGTGGGTCAAGCTGGCCCGCTGCTGCACCCCGGTGCCGGGCGACCCGATCGTCGGGTTCGTCACGCGGGGCAGCGGCGTATCGGTTCACCGTGCGGACTGCGTCAACGTGGACTCCCTCGCGCAGGAGCCCGGGCGGATGCTGGAGGTCGAGTGGGCGCCCACCCAGTCCTCCGTCTTCCTGGTCGCCATACAGGTGGAGGCACTGGACCGGTCCCGGCTGCTGTCGGACGTCACCCGGGTCCTGTCGGACCAGCACGTGAACATCCTGTCCGCGGCCGTGCAGACCTCCCGCGACCGGGTGGCCACCTCCCGGTTCACCTTCGAGATGGGCGACCCGAAGCACCTGGGCCACGTCCTGAAGGCCGTACGGGGCGTCGAGGGCGTCTACGACGTCTACCGCGTGACCTCGGCCCGCAGGCCGTAGCAGCGCACAGGTGAAAGGGCCCCGGTACGCAGTGCGTACCGGGGCCCTTTCACCTGCGGGGTTTCCGCGACATCAGCCGCCGAACTCCTCCAGGCCCTTCAGCGCCTGGTCCAGCAGGGCCTGACGGCCCTCCAGCTCCCGGGACAGCTTGTCGGCCCTGGAGTTGTTGTTCTGCGCGCGCGCCGCGTCGATCTGGGTGCGCAGCTTGTCGACCGCCGCCTGCAGCTGACCCGTCAGACCGGCCGCACGGGCTCGCGCCTCCGGGTTCGTCCGGCGCCACTCGCCTTCCTCGGCCTCCTGGATGGCCCGCTCGACGGTGTGCATCCGGCCCTCGACCTTGGGACGCGCGTCCCGCGGTACGTGGCCGACGGCCTCCCAGCGCTCGTTCAGGGAACGGAACGCGGCACGGGCCGCCTTCAGGTCCGTGATCGGGACGAGCTTCTCGGCCTCGTCGGCCAGCTCCTCCTTCAGCTTCAGGTTCTCCACCTGCTCCGCGTCGCGCTCCGCGAAGACCTCGCTGCGCGCCGCGAAGAACACGTCCTGGGCGCCGCGGAAACGGTTCCACAGGTCGTCCTCGGACTCGCGCTGCGCACGGCCCGCGGCCTTCCAGCTCTCCATCAGCTCGCGGTAGCGCGCCGCCGTCGGACCCCAGTCGGCCGACTTCGACAGCGACTCGGCCTCCGCGACCAGCTTCTCCTTGACCTTGCGGGCGTCCTCGCGCTGCGCGTCGAGCGAGGCGAAGTGGGCCTTGCGGCGCTTGGAGAAGGCGGAGCGGGCGTGCGAGAAGCGGTGCCACAGCTCGTCGTCCGACTTGCGGTCGAGGCGGGGCAGACCCTTCCAGATGTCCACCAGGGCGCGCAGCCGCTCGCCGGCACTGCGCCACTGGTCGCTCTGCGCCAGCTCCTCGGCCTCGGCCACCAGGGCGTCCTTGGCCGTACGGGCCTCGTCCGTCTGCTTGGCCTTCTGGACCTTGCGCTCCTCGCGGCGCGAGTCCACGGTCGACACCAGCTTGTCCAGCCGGACGCGCAGCGCGTCGAGGTCGCCGACGGCGTGGTGCTCGTCCACCTGCGTGCGCAGGTGTTCGATGGCCGTCTGGGCGTCCTTGGCGGCCAGATCGGTGGTCCGCACCCGTCGTTCGAGGAGGCCGATCTCGACCACCAGGCCCTCGTACTTGCGCTCGAAGTAGGCCAGGGCCTCCTCCGGGGTGCCGGCCTGCCACGAGCCGACGACCTTCTCGCCATCGGCAGTACGCACGTACACGGTGCCGGTCTCGTCGACTCGGCCCCACGGGTCGCTGCTCACAGCGCCTCCTCCACCTGATGCCTTGCGAGGGGTTCACCCCCTGGGCATCGTCCACAGTTTCCTGGGGCGGGCCGCGCCCGCCCTGCACAACGCCAACATAGGCGACCGCCGGGCCGGCTGTCCGCATCCAGCACGACGGAATATCGACGTACGGGAGCGCCTTGGCGGTGACAGCCCGGGCCCGGGGCGCCCGGTCCCGGTCAGTTCTGGGTGACGGTGCCCTTCTCGATGGTCACGGGGGTCTTGGGAGCCCCGTCCTGGCTGCCGTCGGCCACACCGGCCTTGGCCACCTCTTCGAGCGCCTTCAGACCGGCCGCGTCGATCTTGCCGAAGGGGGTGTACGTGGGAGCGAGCGGGCTGTCCTTGTAGACCAGGAAGAACTGGCTGCCGCCCGAGCCGGGCTGGCCGGTGTTGGCCATCGCCACCGTGCCCGCGGGGTAGACGACCTGGCCGGTCTCGTTGGGCTTGCCCAGCGCGTCGAGGTTCTCGTCCGCGATGGTGTAGCCGGGGCCGCCCGAGCCGGTGCCCTGCGGGTCGCCGCACTGGAGGACGAAGATTCCGCCCGTCGTCAGGCGGTGGCACTTGGTGTTGTCGAAGAACTTCTTGTCGGCGAGCGACTTGAACGAGTTGACCGTCTGCGGGGTCTTCGCCGCGTCCATCTCGAACTTGATGTCGCCCGCGCTCGTCTTCAGGTCGAAGGTGTACTTCGCCTTGGCGTCGATCGCCATCGCCGGGGACGGGGACTGCTGCGGGGTGGGCGCGGCCGAGGGGCTCGCGGCCGGGTCGGCCGCCTCGTCCTTCTTCTTGTCGCCGTCGAACACACCGCCGGCCACCAGGCCGACCAGCGCCGCGACGACCACGGCCACCGCCGCACCGATCACGGCCAGCCGCTTGCGCGACTTCTGCCGCGCCTCGGCACGCCGCTGCTGCTGGCGTTCGTACTTTTCCCTGGCGAGCTGGCGCCGCCGCTGATCGCTCGTGACCACCGGGTCGTCTCCTTGTGCGTATCTGGTACCACTGTCCGGGCTGGGTTAGGCCGTACCGTATATGGGTTCGCTGTGTAATGAGCGGCGCCGGTAGGCTCTGAGCAGCAGCATTCCGATCTGCAAGCCTCCCGCCGGACGACGATTGAGGACGAACGTGCTGATTGCCGGATTCCCCGCCGGGGCCTGGGGGACCAACTGCTACGTGGTCGCCCCCGCCGCCGGTGAGGAGTGCGTCATCATCGACCCGGGCCACCAGGCCACCCAGGGTGTCGAAGAGACGCTGAAGAAGCATCGGCTCAAGCCCGTCGCGGTCGTCCTGACCCATGGTCACATCGATCATGTGGCCTCCGTGGTCCCGGTGTGCGGAGCACACGACGTACCGGCCTGGATCCACCCCGCGGACCGCTTCATGATGAGCGACCCGGAGAAGGCCCTCGGCCGCTCCCTGGGAGCGCAGCTCATGGGCGAGCTCACGGTGGGGGAGCCCTCCGAGGTCAAGGAGCTCACCGACGGAGCGAAGCTCGCTCTGGCGGGCATGGAGCTCACCGTGTCGCACGCCCCCGGCCATACACCGGGGTCGGTGACCTTCGGGACGCCCGGGGCCGCGGACATCCCGCCGCTGCTGTTCTCGGGCGACCTGCTCTTCGCCGGCTCCATCGGGCGTACCGACTTCCCCGGCGGCAGCCACGCCGACATGCTCGAATCGCTGGCCCGCGTGTGCCTGCCGCTCGACGACGCGACCGTGGTGCTGCCCGGACACAACGAGCACACGACCATTGGCCGTGAGCGAGCCACCAACCAGTACCTGCGGCAGGTGGCCGCCGGCCTGGGAGACGGTTTCACGTCTCCACGACGAGGAATGTGACGAGAGTTTCGTGAGTACTTTTCAGGCCCCCAAGGGCACGTACGACCTGCTGCCGCCCCGCTCCGCCACCTTCCTGGCGGTGCGCGAGGCGATCTCCGCGCCCCTGAAGAACTCCGGCTACGGATACGTGGAGACCCCCGGCTTCGAGAACGTCGAGCTGTTCTCGCGCGGCGTCGGCGAGTCCACCGACATCGTCAGCAAGGAGATGTACACCCTCACCACGAAGGGCGGCGACCAGCTCGCCCTGCGTCCCGAGGGCACCGCCTCCGTGCTCCGCGCCGCCCTGCAGGGCAACCTGCACAAGCTCGGCGGCCTGCCCGTCAAGCTCTGGTACTCCGGCTCCTACTACCGCTACGAGCGGGCGCAGGCGGGCCGCTACCGCCACTTCTCGCAGGTCGGCGCCGAGGCCATCGGAGCCGAGGACCCGGCCCTGGACGCCGAGCTGATCATCCTGGCCGACCAGGCGTACCGCTCGCTGGGGCTGCGCAACTTCCGCATCCTGCTGAACTCGCTCGGCGACAAGGAGTGCCGCCCGGTGTACCGGGAGGCCCTCCAGGCCTTCCTCCGCGGGCTGGACCTCGACGAGGACACCGTCCGCCGGGCCGAGATCAACCCGCTGCGCGTGCTCGACGACAAGCGGGCCGACGTGCAGAAGCAGCTCGTCGGCGCCCCCATGCTGCGCGACTACCTCTGCGACGCCTGCAAGGCGTACCACGAGGAGGTGCGGGCGCTGGTGACGGCGGCCGGGGTCGCCTTCGAGGACGACGAGAAGCTCGTGCGCGGCCTGGACTACTACACCCGCACCACCTTCGAGTTCGTCCACGACGGTCTGGGCTCCCAGTCCGCGGTGGGCGGCGGCGGCCGCTACGACGGCCTCTCCGAGATGATCGGCGGACCGGCGCTGCCCTCGGTGGGCTGGGCGCTGGGCGTCGACCGTACGGTGCTGGCGCTCGAAGCGGAGGGCGTCGAACTGGACATCCCGTCCGCGACCTCCGTCTTCGCGGTCGCGCTCGGTGCGGCGAAGCCGGTGCTGTTCGGTCTGGTGACCGAGCTGCGGCGGGCCGGTGTCGCGG
This sequence comes from Streptomyces sp. NPDC058401, assembly GCF_042722885.1. NCBI lineage: Bacteria > Bacillati > Actinomycetota > Actinomycetes > Kitasatosporales > Streptomycetaceae > Streptomyces > Streptomyces sp. NPDC058401. The sequence goes on along the minus strand of NZ_JBHXKA010000175.1, from coordinate 315 downwards.
CGGACATCTCCTACGGGGGCAAGGGCCTCAAGGGTGCGATGAAGGACGCGAACCGCAGCGGGGCCCGCTTCGCGGTGGTCGCGGGGGACCGTGACCTCGAAGAGGGCGTGGTCCAGCTGAAGGACATGCAGTCCGGTGAGCAGACGCCGGTGGCTGTCGCCGATCTGGTGGAGACCGTCCGGGCGAAGCTGGCCTGACGGACGCCGCCGCCCGGTGGGGCGGGGCCGGGGGGAGCCGCTGCGCGGAGCTCTCCCCGCCCCGCCCTTTCGCCGTTTCCCGGGGCTCCGCCCCGGACCCCGCGCCTCAAACGCCGGC
>NZ_JBHXKA010000174.1:0-14012 GCF_042722885.1 Streptomyces sp. NPDC058401 | reverse complement strand
CTTCGCTCCGGGTCCTGAGCGCTGCGCGCTCAGGACTGAACGGCCTCGCTGCGCTCGGCCGGGGCCCTTCGGGCCGGGGCCCTCCGCTTCGCTCCGGACTGGCTCTGGCTCCGCTGCGCTCCACCAGAGCAGGCCGGCTTCGCCTGCCTCAGGGCTCCCGCGCTCCGCGCGGGAGGTGACCCCGTTTCACGGGATCCGGGCCTCCGGCCCGTTGGGCGGGTCCGCTCCGCTCCCCCACCCCGGCCCTTCCGGCTCCGCCTCCAGGGCCAAGGCCCGCTACGCGGGCCAGCTAGCAGCAACAGGGGCGTAGCTCGCCCGTCTGGGTGGGGTGCTGCCTCTTCACTCGCCCGGCCTTCGGCTTCACTCACGTGCCGCGGTCTTTCTAGCTGACGCCCTGGGCGTTCAAAACGGCTGTCAGATACCGCATCGAAGCCGGGGCGCACCCGATCAGCACCACAGCATCAGCATCTCGGCACTCGGCCACCTGCCAGCCGTGCTGCACCAACCGGGAATCCGTACGGCCTCTCGACCGGACCCGAACCAGCTCCCACCGCGCTGCGGGAAGTGGACTTCGGTGAAGGTCCCTGAACTCCGTCGGCGTGACATGAAGCGTGGAACCCGTAGCCCAGAGGAAGACCAACGCCTCATCCCGGCAGTACGGTCGGTCACCAAGGACGCAGGCAACGAAACCCACCTCCGCCCCTTCCGTGAAACTCCGAGCCTTCCTCCTGGCCCTGTGCCTCTCATGACCCCACGTCAGCAGACCGCCAGAAACGAGCTCCAGCAAGAAACCCAGCACGCGTCACCCCCGTCGGCCTCCACCCTCCAGCTGCAATCCAAACAGGCGCAACCAAAGACCACACTCCTCCCCAAGGAGGAGTGCAGGACACGGTCCTCTACACGGACAGTCAGGAGGAGGGGCGGGCGTCTCCCCTGCAGGCTCCCCCCGGCACTGCTGGTGGTTCATTCTGCTACCTGGATAGCCTCAGGAAAGCGGCCAAAGTGCCACACCAGTCGGACACTCCAGCAAACGACAACCGGCAGGGTCTCGGCCAGAAATCCGGGGTCAGGGCCCGGACCTGCTGGATCCACGGCATGATCCACGCAGGTAGCAAAACATGGGCTGGGAAGCGGGGGCTGTTCATGAATGGGGACTCGCGCGCGAGGACATCGGGCGGGATCGAATACGGACCGCTGCTGCCGCGCTCGGTCTGGGGGCTGCGATGTCAGTTCTATCTGCAGTGGATCTATCTTCCCGTGGGTCTCGCCGTGGTCGTAGTCGCATCGCTCTTCAGCATGGGCGGCGGGCCGGCGCTGTTCGGCAGAAAGGGCCTGCCGAAGGATCCGTACGGTGACAGCGTGTTGTTGTCCCGGCGCCAGTACCGGCTGGAGCTGAACGGCACGCCCGAGCAGTGGCGGGAGCGTGCCGGCTTCGCCCTGCGGCGGGCCATCGCACAAGCTTCCCAGGCCCCTGCGATCTCGCTTCCCGTCAGTACCTACCGCGGGCTCGGGCTCGAGGGCCTCGATGAGCTGGCCGGGGCGCTGGGATGGCGTCTGGATCGGGAGCGTCTGCGGTTCGGGGCGGTGGTACTCACGCCGTGTTAGTCGACTCTCTGCGTGGTGAAGAAGCGGGCTGGCGGCGAGGACGGCGGCCTGTTCGACGCCGACCCCCGCCTCGCTCTTGATGAGAAGCAGGGTGACTTCCACACTCTGGTGGTGGAGTCGGCCCATGGCGGCGGCCATGTCGGGCCAGGCCGCGGAGGCCGGCATCGCCTCGCCCACCATGCCTCGCACGGAGCTGGTCCGCCCACCGGTCCGTGCCCTCCTCGTCCATACGGGGCGCAGCAGCCGTCCAGACGGGCCTGCAGGGCCCTCGCGCAGTACCGGGAGCGGGCGGGCAGCGGGATGCCGGGGCACGGCCACGTCGAACTGCTCCCGGACGGCCGTTCGCCCCGGACCGGGTGTGGATCGTCAACCAGAAGCAGCGCCGCGACCGGCTCGACCCGGCCCAGCTCGCCGCACTCGCCGAGCTGGGCGCGGTAGCGGCCGTCGTTGGCCGCGTCAGCAACCGGAGATCGTTCAGAAGTTGTCCAAGCGGATTTCGTAGCAGTCATCGCACATGTCCGTGTCCAGGACGATGTACCCGCCGCTCCCGCACCAATCGCATATCCCCTCCCAGCCGCTGCCGCACCCAAAGCAGATGTAGGAGTCTGCGGTGGGGAAGCCGAGCGTGCGCACTATGACGATGGCCGAGGCAGCGCAAGTGTGGCAGGTGGCGAAGCCGTTGCCGCCCTGCTTGATGGTGGTGTATTGGTCCTCGCCGGTGAACTCCCAGGCTGCTTCTTCCCCAGTCCCGTACGCCTTGCCGCAGAAGAAGCACTCCAGGTCGGACGCGCCGCCGTCGAGGACCACGGCGTACTGTCCGCAGGACCTGCAGGCGACGGTGGAGTGTTCATGGCCGGCGAGCTGGTGGGATATTGAATTCTGTCGCTGGGTCACGAAGTCGGTGAGGTGCTTCAGCTGTCCACGGACCTCGTCCATCTGCCGCTCTGCCTCCCAGTCCACGGCGTACGGCAGGACGTCCTGGCGGACGAAGTCGAACAGCAGGGTCAGCACGGGGAGGGTACGGGCCTGGACGGCGACGGTACTGTCACTCCAGCCGAAGTGCATGATCCGGTTCCGGAGATCTCCGAGCTTCTTCAAGTCGTCGTTGGCGGGGTCGAGGGTGGTCTTGAGCGTGATGATCCCCTCGTCGTCGGCGAGCGCGTTGAGACGTTTGATCGCCACCTTGATGCCGCAGCTGTTGAAGTCGCCGCTCTGGTGCTTGGCCTCGTCATACTCCGTGGAATTGGTCCACACGAGGTCGGGCCTGTGCATCTCCAGACGGGCCTTGAACAGGGTCTCGGCTGCGGACTGGAGATGGAGAGTGGCGTACTTCAGCTCGCGAGGGGCGGGGCCGCCTTCCGCCGCGAGGGAGGTAATGGCGCTGACGAAGAAGTCGAGCCCGTTGATGAGGGGCGGGAAGTGGAAGTCCTTGCCATTGGAGCGCACTGGGGTTCCTCCGTCAGGTACCGGCTACTTCTGCGAGGATCTGCGTCGATCGCAGGTCGGTCAACCGGATTCACAGACGTGCGGCGGCTGCGTGGATCCCCTGGCCGGTGCCTCGTGCTCGTGGCCGACCGTGGAGCAGAGACGGCCCGCCTCCTCAGAGGGGTCCGTCAGACTTTGATCGCCCCCGGGCCCCGACGACCTGCTGACCAGTAGCGGGACCGGTCAAAGTTCGGTGAGATCGGTCAAGGTTCAGTGAGACTGGACAAAGACCCAACATCTCGGCCACGGGCCCACGCAGACCCCGAAAGCTCAGTACCAATCTCCACCAAACTGACCAGGTAAAACGTCAAAGATGTCACCGCGAAATCGGCACCAACTGTCAGTACCAAAACCCATCCCACACACCCGCCGACCAGCGGCAATCCCCCAAAGAACCACTGACATACCAACGCCGAAAAACCACTGACAAATCAATGCACACCATCACTTTGGGCTTAGACGGCTGCGGCGGGTGGGTGCCCCTTCCGGCCGGCCGCAGGATCACGGCCGCGGCTCGGTGCGTCTGCTCGCACTGCTCATCCGTCATGACCGTCCGGCCTCAGGTGTCGTGGCGGGGCCGGCAGCGCGGAGTCGACTCCAGGGCCGACTCCGTTAGGTCCTCTGGTTGGGGCTGTTCGTGGGTGGGCATGTCGGATACGTGGATCGCGCGAAGTGATCTTGGGACCTTGCTGCCCCGGCCTGTGCGGGAGCGGCCGCTGCTCGACGACCGGGCGGTCTTGAACGGGATCGTGTGGAAGTTCCGGACCGAGGTCACCTGGCGCAGCAGCCTGTAGTTCGCAGCGCGCGCCTGCGAGAATCCCGTGGGGCCAGACAGCACTAGTCGAGTCGTTGTGGGGGAGTAATGGGGAATTACGAGAACGAATGCGGTGAGTGCAACTACAGGACGGGCTGGCGGACGCAGTCCGAAGCGGAAGATCTCATGGTCGAGCACTACCGCATAAGGCACCCTGGCAAGGTGGTTGGTGGCATGACGGTGACGAAGCCGATCCTCTTTGGGGGGCGGCCACCGCGAGAGCCTGGTGGGGGAATGGGCTGCGGTGCGTGGTTCGGGATCTTGATCCTTGCGTTCTTTCTTCTGGCCATGTGCAGCCGGGGGTGAGCTGTGGACATGTTGAGGACACTGCCTAAGGGCTGTCCCGTAACTGCGGGAGCATGAGTCACGGCCCCGGCTTCGCGGAGGTCAGAGGAAGAGAAGTTCGACGTCCTTCGCCACGCAGAGCCACAGAACGACCGTCAGCTGTTGGGCGGCGAGGAATCCGGCGCCGAGGCCGCCGTCGGCAAGACCGTGACGATCGCCGACGGCGGCTACCCGGGCACCGGACTGGTCATGCCACACCGCCGGCACAAGGGTGAAGACCTGCCTGAGTGGAAGCAGGCGCACAACAAGTCCCACAAGCAGGTCCGTGCCCGCGTCGAGCATGTCTTCGCCCGGATGAAGACCTGGAAGATTCTCCGCGACTGCCGCCTCAAAGGCGACGGGGTCCACCACGCCATGCTCGGCATCGCCCGGATGCACAACCTCGCCCTCGCCGGATAGGCGAGCAGGCCGCACCGCGGCCGGCCATGCTCGCAGCGTCTCGGAGATCATTTACGGGACAGCCCTTAGTGACCTACTTCGTCTACAAGCGCTCCCGCACGCCCCACATGGGAGGGACAGGGCCCGGTGACCTGGTCGGCGCCATCACCGCCGGTGCCGCCGTCTTCGCCGTCTTCTTCGCCGTGATGAGCAGCGGAACCGAGGACGCGGGCAGCGTCGGCTCAACCGAGCCGTCCCCCGGGGTCAACCAGCTAGCCGGAGCCCGCTGAGCGCCCTGGGGCTCGCCGGGGGGTGTACCTGGCGAGCCCCGCTCGCGCCTGCTGGTCAGAACACCACGTCGATGAACTCCCACGAGTAGTTCGTGGGTGCGGGCGCCGCTGTGGGACTGGCACGCGTCGCCCCTGTGGTCCAGGAGGGATGTCGTGCATCAGCTTGAGCATCGTGCTGGTGTGGACAACGTCGGGCGATCAGCACCTTCTCGTCGGTCAACCCGATGACCTCGGGCACCGGCGCCAGCGTGACCGGCACCTTCAGGGTGGTCACCACCCAGATGTAGAACTCGACGTTCACGACGTACGTGAACTCGTCCATCTGGACGTTGTCGATCATGACGGGTGTTGCGGTGAACTCGATGCGGGGCGCCACGTCCACGAAGGTGGACAGATCGTCCACTGGCCTGGACGACTCGGTACAGTGGTGGAACGTGGCATCCCAGCGTTGCAACCTGACCGTGCATCCGTGCATTGTCAGTGGTGAGCAGCAGACTGGGGTCATGAGAAACGGCGGCCTCTGCCCGGCCTGGAAGCAGGGACAGAGACCGCCGCGGGATGACCCGCACCTCGCGCCTCTTGGTGTTACAGCACCAGGGGGCGCGTCGCGTTTTACAGGTGGCTGACCAGCGTCTCGTACAGCCACGCCACGCCCTGGGTGAACCAGTGCGAGACGTCTCCGGCGACACCGACCATGAAGGTCTGGGCTACGCCGTCGATCATGCGTTCGCGAGCAGTGCGACTCTCATCCCGGACAGGCGGCCGGCCGTCGTCCTCGAACCCATCGGACGTCGGCTTGTCGCTCTCCGGCATGGGAGCCCCCCAATCAGGACCGTCGCGCATCATCTGGATGACCGGGGCGACGGTCCGTCAAAACCCGGCCGTCCAGAAGCTGCACAAGCCTCCGAACGGGCAGTACGAATCCTACGTGGCCCTGGTGACAGTTCCCGGGCACGGCGGGGTAGCTTCATCCGTTGCACGGCCGACGACCAGGCGCTCAGCACCCATGCGGTCACGTTCGTAGGGACTTCCGGAGGCGGGAAGGCGCTGCCATCTGGGAAAACCCCTGGCAAGGGGGACCAGCCGCAATGACCTCCCGCCTGACGAACGACGCTCCGACTTAGCCGATCTTGATGCCGGTCTCGGTGCGGCCCTCGAAGGACGGCTCCCCCAAGTACGAGAACGGCGTCTTGGTCACGGACGCCGTCCTTGTACTGGAGCTTCTTGTGGACCTATTCGCGGGTTCGCTCCGTCCTGCACAACTCGCGGTCGGAGACGGAGAAGGTGAACGCGTCGTCGTCCTACTTCCCGGCGTACCCCTTGTCACAGGTGCACGTCGATGTAGTCGATGTCGGTGAAGTCCACGAGCAGTCCCTGGGCGCGGTTGCCGCTGTCCTTGAAGTAGGTCTCCTGTAGGCCTTCGGCGGCGAGGGCTTGGAGCTGGGCTTCGATGGCGCCGGCGTCCTGGGCGGCGAGGAGGCGGCCTACGAGTTCAGGGGGCAGGTTCTGGGTGATGCGGCGCATGCGGCCGTCGTCGGTGGTGCCGGGGGCCGCCCCCCCCACCCTGGCCTTCCGGATCCGCCTTCAGGCCAGGCCCGCTCCGCGGGCCTGGCTAGCAGCAGTAGGTGGCCTGGCTGGACTGGCGGCTTTGTGCGAGGGGAGTCGCGGAGTCCTCGTCGTCATCGCTGAGCAGGCGGGGACGGCCTCCATGACCGCGACGAGCAAGGTGTGGATGGGTTCACCCAGGGACAGCACCGCGCAGATAACGGTCGCAACGGTGACCGCCGGTGTGACGCGGCCAAGAACCCGGAGCAGGGGGCCAATCGGCACCGGATGTTAGCGGCTAACCGGAATTGAAGCGTCCCCATATTTCGTCGAGGTTTGCGTAGACCAGCATTGGTGTATCCCGTTCTGCGAACTGTGTTTGCGTCTTTAAGTTTGCCCGTTGGGCAGACCAGTTGACGGGTTCATGGAACCATGTATTCCCAGTCCGCCTACAGGTGACTTGCGAGAACACGTAAGGGGAGAACGTATGACTGAAGCCAGACCGCATTGGCAAGCAATCAGTGTAGCCGTGGCTGTCGTTGGGACCCTGATCGGATTGCTGGCCTGGCTATTTCCGACTCACAACAGGGGTGGCGATAATTCTGAAAAACCGACACCACATTTGATCGAAACAACCAGCCCGGGGGGGACCTCAATACCTTCAGCATCCCCCAAGGCGCCTCCATCGTCAGCTCCCAGCCAGCCGTCAGACAAGGTAGTTAAGACTTGGATTGGCACTTGGCGTGGCAGCAAAGGCGACGAAGCAATCGTCGCAAACTTGCGATACGGACAGATTGGGGAATTCGTTGGCACGATCAACTGGATAGGAGCGGCCTGCAAAAGCGAAATGTCGCTGATATCGCTGAGCGACAATACCATGGTAGTCAACCAGGTTATAGTCGAGGACCTAAAAGATAGGTGCTTGGATGGAGTCGCCAAATTTACTCGAACTCCACAAGGTGACGCACTTATCCTCCTCTGGGGAACAGAGCCAGAGGAACAGCAGGCAACGTTGCACCGCGAGTGACGACTGCTTCCTCGCAGCCGCCTGCGTGCACCGGATCCCACCCCGTCACTCCCATCGCAACCGACGGATGCCCACCAGGCCCGCCTCGCAGCGCCCTATCGGCGCGGGCTGCCCCGACCCTAGCTCCGCCCACCGACAGGAGCCGAACGGGGTTCTTCCTTCACCCCGTAGGGGTGGGCCCCGGCGCGAAGCGCCTTCAAGGGGGCCCGGCGCGCAGCGCCTGCCCGAAGGGCAGTGTCTTTTGTCCGCCCGTGCCCGGAGGGCACATCAGGGGCGGACCAGCCCGCAGGGCTGTCCATTAGAGGCGCAATAGGCATACAAAAGGGCGGCGCTTCCCCCGCCGCCCTTTTGCTATCTGTTTGAGGTTTCGTATTCGGCTCACGTCCAGCCATTCTGGTAGCCGGTGAAGTCGAATTCCATGTCGCCCCAACCGCAGTCGGAACAGACTGCCCACTAGCGGACTTTCAGCTCCACATTTTCCGAACCGCACTTCGGGCAGGACAAGCGCGGGCGGTCGGCCTGGTCCTCGTAGCCGAGGAGGCCGTCCGCCGACACCTTCCACTCCTCCTGGCCGTCCAGGTCGATGTCCAAGACGTGCAGACGCTTTCCGCACCCGGTGCAGACGAACAGCCGGTCGCACTGGACGCGGTACGGGCGCAGCCCGTCGCAGGACGCGCAGGTGATCAGGGGCATAACAGGGCCTTCCCGTTACGGGTTTCTGGGGCGTGTCCCAGGAAGCCGCACGGGGGGCCGCGTGCTTTTTGGCCCGGTGCGCGCCGAAGGCGCAGGGCCAAAAACCCTGACCCGGAACGGGGCAGGGCGGTCCGCGAAGCGGACTGAATTGCCGGTGAACGCGCCCGAAGGGCGCCCGGCAATTCACCCGCAGGGCCCGCCAGGGCCCGGAGGGCGGTACGCGGCACACCGTGTGGCAGCGTGGGCCACGCCCCAGAAAAACCCCCGCCACCGGCCCGAACCCGGCCCTTCCCGCCCCTGCTGCGCCCCACCCCGCCGGGGATACCCCGCTGCGCCCCGCCCGGCGGACCGCGGGCCGCCCCCTGCCTGCCCCCCGATCACCCAGCAATCGGCCCGGTGCAGGATGATCTGCCGCACGACACCCAGCCGCGCCGGCAACCACCCACACCGCGCCAGCAGGCCGTACCGGCCCGTGCGCTCGTCGACGAGGTCGAGCCCGAGGTCGAGGCCGGGGCCGGGGTCGAGCCCGAGGTCGAGGCCGAGATCGGGGGTCGAGGCCGGGGGCGAGGCCGGGGTCGAGATCGGGCCGGGGTCGAGGCCGCCACACAGACCGCCGCCCGCCTGCCCCGGCAGACCGAGGCCCGACTCGGGCGGTGCGGTCGGGGTTTCCCGAGCCGCCGGGGCGCCGGACGTTCGGCCAGCCCCTTCCACGGCGCCGCGGCGGTCCCGGAAGCATGTGAGGTCCGCCGCGACACTGTGAGGTGGGGCAGCGCCAACCAAGCGTGGCCTGACTCATGGCGAGGAAGTACGTGCTGGGGCCGGTCAGGCGTCGGGGTTCTTGCCGGCCGCGGCGAGCTTGATGCGTTCTATCTGTCGGGCAGCCTGCTCTTCCAGCATCGCCGCGCTCTCGTGCACGCTGTATGCCTGGGCCACGACGTTGCCGATGCGCATGAGCGCGAAGTTTTGCAATGCTCCCGACCTTGTCTGTCCCGAGAACGCGTGTGTCTCCTCCGCGCCGGTCTTGATGTCGATCGGCTTCGGTGGTTCGGGGTATTCCGCCACAGGAACACGGGCGACAAGACCCTTCATGGCGACCCGGGCGTTCTCCTGGGTATCGAACGACATGACGGTGAACAAGATTTGATGTTCAGAGACGCCAGTTTTGTCGTAACTGGTGTCGCCACGGGCTCCCAGTCCGGCGCAGGTCGTAGACGTGTCGTGCTGGCAGCCCTGGGAGGCGTTCGGGTGGCCCTCGGGCAGGACGAGGATGCGTGCGCCCGTCCAGCCCTGCGGAGCGGCCAGGCCACTGGGCATCGCCATCTGCACCTCGGTAGCGGTCAAAGACCCCACCCCGGCGGCCGTCTCACCCTTGGAGGAGGAACCCTTGCCCGGCGCCGCGTCACCGCCGTCACCACCACAGCCGGCCACTAAGGCCAGAAGCGTCACTGCCGCAAGGGCGCTGAATATTCGTCTCACTGCATCGAACCTTTCGTGAGCGGATACGACCTCTCCCGCCATCTCATACGCCACACGCCCTGCACGCCCCCACAACAGCCGAACTGGTCAGCCGACTTTGAGACGCGGGCGAGGGCAGCCAGCGGTTGCCCGTGCAGGTGTCCTGTCTCATCGGAGGCTGGTCGTTCTCAACGCAGTTTGAGTGACGGGGCTGCGTAGGTCGCTGTGTGTGGGAGGTTGGGGGCATGCACGGCCAACCTGGGGAGGGGCACATGACGGACGAGCGGGAGCGGGGTTCAGCGATCATCGACGAGCGGCCGTGGTACGTAGCGAACGAGCTGCTGGCGCTGTTGCTCGAGTTCGCTGCACTGGGACTGCTGTGCTGGTGGGGTTTCGCTACCGGCGGCAACGTGGGCCTCAGCATTCTCCTCGGCCTCGGCACCCCGGCGCTCGCCATCGCGCTGTGGTGGCTGTTCGCCGCACCGGCGGCGAAGATGCGGCCGGCGCTGCCAGGTGTCCTGCTCGTGAAGGCGCTTGTGCTGGGCGGGGGCGCGGCGGCGCTGTACGGGCTGGGGCATCTCAGCGCGGCAGTGGTCATGGCGGTCGTGATTGTCGCGAACACCACGGTGGCGGAGGTCTTCCGCCGGCCCATAACCGTAGGTGACGAGCCGACACCTGGGGCCGCAGGCCAATAGCAGCTGTCCTGTGGCCTCCTCGTCCGACCCGGGCGGGCTTTCCGCGCGCAGGCGTCCTCGCGCGGTCCATGCCTAAGCTTCGTTGAGAACGACCAGCCTTCGGTGAGGCAGGGCAGCAGAATCGGGACCCCCCAACCTGTGGCCGGGCACTCGCAGAGGCATTCGAACATACGTTTTAGTTGGAAGGTGAACCTGCAGCGCCCTGGCCGGCTTGCGGGCCCTCGGGCTGGATCTCCGAAGAGCCGTGGCCCGGAGGCATAGCGTCGAAGGTCAACGCGCTGTCGCCCGTGTCGTCGCCAGGCGTAGGGACCTTCTTGTCAGCCATATGTATCTCCTCTGCCGGCCAACACCCTGCCGCCCAGGTCAGAGCCTCGCACTACCCAGCATCACCGGGCGGCCACTCCCGGGGGAACGGCTTGAACCCGGCACGATGGCAGGAAACCCACAACACCACGCCGCACACCCTCGAAATCGCCACCGTGCTGACCGCCACGGCCCCCGCCGGCGGCCGCCCATCACTCCGGGGTCCCCCGCCACCCCGCGCACATTCCGCCGAGCGACTGCTCGCCAAGGCCCGCACCACCAACTGACACCCGCCTCCCCCAACACGCCGGGCCCGCACCGCACCCAAAGGGGCACGAGTCCCGCCACCCCGGAACCGCAGCGGGTCACCCGGCGGCCACAGCCGAGCCCCCTCCGAACCGGGGGGACCTCGCCAGGCGTCACGTCCAGGCGCAGCCGCCTAAACCGCAGCGGGTGGCGGAAGACCCCGCCGCGGTCCACAGACCGGTCGGCGCTGATCTCCGCGACTGCCTCGGGGCGGACCAGGACGCGTCCAGGGCGTCGCGGGTTCCCCACGCCGAGGCGAACCGCACTCCGGTCCACGGGTGGCGCGGGCCGGCGGCTGCCAGGTGCCCTGCGACCAGGCGGGCCTGTTCCGGGCGCAGTGCGACGGTGCGGGCCACCGCCCGCAGCCGGCCCTCCTCGTCGTAGCGGCCCAGGACCAGTCGCGCACGCTCCCGCCGGGGCCAGTACCGCCTCGCTCCGGCGCCGCCTGGTCCTCCTCGACCTGCACCTGGCCGTCCGTCCTACTGGGCCTCCCCCGCACACTGACGGACCGGCACCGCCGAGCTCCGCCCGACCGCCTACACACGGCCATGAACCGGCCGGGCCTCTGCCGGTCAGAACGAGCCGTCACCGCCACCAGAGACGTCTCCTGGCCGAGGCCGTTGGCGTACGCCGCGCGCTGCTCTTGCCTGCACCGCGCTGAAGTCGATCCGCCCCTGTCGCCGGATCACCGCCCTCCGGTCTGGTTTCCGCCGTATGGCGTGACTTCGCCCTATCACAGGGTGTGTTGCGATCTTTACAATCCGCCGCGTGACCTGCCCCGTCGCGGGCCGGCCGTCAGGGGAGGGAACCCAGCCGTGTCCGAGGACTTCTTCTACTTCGTCCACCGGGGCGAGGGCCCCGCCGGCAACGGCGTCTCCGCCGTCAACCCGGCCAACGGGCAGATCGCCGCCACCATCTCCCTGGGAGGCGTGAGCCCGCTGGCCGTCGCCGCTCTTCCCGGTGGGAAGGAACTCCTGGTGCTGGTCTGCGACCGGGCGGAGCTGCGGCGCATCGACCTGGAGCGGCTCGCGGTGACGGCAGCCGTCGACATCGACGGGCAGGAGCAGTACACCGCGCTGGCGCTGTCGCCGGACGGGAGCCGCCTGTATGTGACGGGCCGTCAAGGGGTGGAGGAGGTGGATGCCGCGACGGGCGAGCGGCTGCGGACCTTCGCGCATGAGGGCGTGTACGGGTACCGGGCGGTGGTGGTCAGCCCAGACGGGGCCTGGCTGTACGCGTTGTCCCCTCGTGCTGTCGTGGGCTTCGAGACCGAGAGCGGCAAGTCCGTCGAGGCGAGCCTGGGAGGTCTGGAGGTGGAGCAGAGCGTCGCTCTGAGCATTGCCCCGGACGGTTCCGCCCTCTACTTCTCCGCCTTCACTCTCGGTGGGGACGATGGTTTCGCTCTCGTCCGTGTGGACACGCAGTCGCTCACCGCGACCGCAGCGGTCTACAGGACGCGCAACGTTCCGGCGGCCGTGGCAGCCGACGGACGGGTCTACATTCCGACGTGGGACGACGTCCACCGGTTCGACCCCCAGCTCAGCGAGGACCCCGAGCCCGACTCCCTGCGGATACACCCCTGGGACACCGCATGCCTGTCGCCGGACGGTGGCACGCTCGCCACCGCCAGCGGCGAGGGAGCGCTCCTGCAGTCCACGCAGCCCGAGGACCAGGACAATGAGCAGGAGTGGCCTCCCACGTTGCCCGTGGCGTTGCCGGGGACCGCGGTGGCCATCACGACCGCGGCCGCTCCCGCCACTCTCCGCTCGCGTCTGGAAGCCGGCCCGGCCCGCGCCCTGGCCGCTTTCACCGTCTCCGGCCTGACCGCGCGCCTGACGACCCAGGACGGCGACCCCATCACCGGACAGCCCCTGGCCTTCACCTCCGCCGGTGGCCTGGACCTGGGCACGGCCCACACCGCCGCAGACGGCACGGCCCAGCTCACCGCCCAGGTCCTGCTGCCCATCGACCCCGAAACCGGGACCATCGACACCAGCGCCCTGACCGGCCCCTACACCGTCCGCTACCCCGGACAGTCCTCCTACAGCCCCGCCGCCGCCCAAGCCGACCTCACCCTCTGACCCCAAACCACCCCGCTCTATGCCGGCCGGCTGTTCCGGCTCGACTTCAGAGGGCTCACGCTGCTTGCCCCACCGCATACCCGAAGACCTCGTCGAAAGGGTGGGCTTGGTCGGTGCGGACCAGGCGGTAGGCGCCGCTGTGGGGGCGCAAGGCAGGTGCGGTGTAGTGGAGCACTTCAACGGGGGTGAGGATCTTCATGTCGCCGAAGACGTAGTACAGCGGCGTAGGTGCGTGAGCCGCCGCTGCGCGCGGGTGGGCCGCCGAGCACGGGCACCTCCTGGCGCCGGTCGACGCCGCCTTCCAGGGCGCGCAGGTGGGGATCTGGCTGAAGAACGCGCGGGTGGCCGCGCGGAAGGGGCGGGAGATCGAGCAGCGGCGTGCCGAGGGTCTGCCCGTGGAGTCGTCCGCCGGCGCGATGACCCGCAGGCGCCGCGAGCAGCTCGAGGACATTGATCCGTCCTGGTGCCCCGTGTGGCCCGTGACCTGGCAGCGCTGCTTCCACCTGGTCCGCGAGCACCTAGACGCTGGCCAGGCACTTCCGACCGTGGTGGGCGAAACGGTGCGCCAGGACGAGGATCTGGGCCGGTGGGTCACCTCGGTCCGCACGGCTGGGACCAGCTCACCCCGGTCCAGCAGTGGATGTGCGAGCAGGTCCTCGGCATCGAGCCCGCGGCCGAGGAGGAAAAGCCGAAGACGAGCACCAGTCAGGCCGACAAGTGGGCCATGCACTACGACGCCGCGCCCAGCAGTTCTACGCCCGCGAGAGCCACCTCACGGCGCCCCGCAAGCACGTCGAAACCATCACCACAGGCGGCGACGGCGACGGCCCGGAGCAGCAAGACGTGGCGCTGAAGCTCGGGATGTAGATCGACAACCAGCGCCGCCGCGGCGCCGCGCTGGCACCCGAGCGCGTCGAGCAGCTGTCCAAGGTCGGAATGCGGTGGGCGTAGCCGTAGGGTGCGTTCGGTGGGGCCGGACAGGGTTGATCC
>NZ_JBHXKA010000173.1:0-14071 GCF_042722885.1 Streptomyces sp. NPDC058401 | reverse complement strand
CAGATGTGGAAGCCCGGTAACGGGTGGAGCTGACTGGTACTAATAGGCCGAGGGCTTGTCCTCAGTTGCTCGCGTCCACTGTGTTAGTTCTGAAGCAACGAACTGTTGCTGGTTTCTAGAGCTAGAACATAACTATAAAGTGTGCTTGTTCGCTCGAAACCGATTAGGGTTTCGGTGGTCATAGCGTTAGGGAAACGCCCGGTTACATTCCGAACCCGGAAGCTAAGCCTTTCAGCGCCGATGGTACTGCAGGGGGGACCCTGTGGGAGAGTAGGACACCGCCGAACAATTTTTCAAAGGACCCCTGGTCCAGCGTTCAACGCTGGAGCAGGGGTCTTTTTTGTTTTCCGGAGCTTTTACGTAGCTTCACGCAGCTTTACGCCGAAGCGCGGCCATGGGTTGGTTGCGCGAGAATGACTAGCGGTACCCCGACGACAGGAGTCACACCCATGTCCAACTCTCCCGACGATCGTCCGGAGCGCGAGCCTCGGCGCAACGACGGCGGTGACAGGGGCGGCTACCGCGGGGGCCGTGACGACCGTGGCGGCGAGCGTCCGCCGTTCCGTCGCGATGACCGTCCCACGGGTGGCGGCGACCGCCCCTCCGGTGGTGGCTTCCGTCGTGACGACCGTGGCGGCCGTCCGGCCGGCGGTGGCGACCGTCCGTCGTACCCCCGCCGTGACGACCGTCCCTCCGGTGGCGGCGACCGCCCCTCCGGTGGTGGCTTCCGTCGCGATGACCGTGGCGGCCGTCCGGCCGGCGGCGGCGACCGTCCCTCCTTCCCGCGTCGTGACGACCGTGGTGGGGACCGTCCCACGGGCGGCGGCTTCCGCCGCGACGACCGTGGTGGGGACCGTCCCTCCGGTGGTGGCTTCCGTGGCAACGACCGCGGTGACCGTCCCTCGTACCCGCGTCGTGATGACGACCGCGGTGGGTTCCGCGGTGGCCGTGACGACCGTCCCTCCGGTGGCGACCGTCCGTCCTACCCCCGTCGCGATGACCGTGGTGGGGACCGTCCCACGGGCGGTGGCTTCCGCGGCAACGACCGTGGTGACCGTCCCTCCGGTGGCGGCTTCCGTGGGAACGACCGGGGCGACCGTCCCTCGTACCCGCGTCGTGACGACCGTCCCTCCGGTGGCGACCGTCCCTCGTACCCCCGCCGTGACGACGACCGTGGTGGATTCCGCGGCGGCCGCGATGACCGTGGTGGCGACCGTCCGTCGTACCCGCGTCGCGATGACCGTCCCTCCGGTGGCGACCGCGGTGGGTTCCGCGGGCGTGACGACCGTGGTGGCGACCGTGACTTCCGTGCCGACCGGGACCCGGTCAAGCGGCTTCCGATCGACGAGGACGTCACCGGTTTCGAGATCGACTCCGACGTTCGCCAGGAGCTGCTGAGCCTGCCCAAGGGGCTGGCCGAGGAAGTCTCCAAGAACCTGGTCATGGTGGCCCGGCTGATCGACGAAGACCCGGAGCAGGCGTACGCGTACTCGCGCATCGCCCTGCGCCTGGCCTCCCGTGTCGCCGCGGTGCGCGAGGCCGCCGGCTTCGCCGCGTACGCCAACCAGAAGTACGCCGAGGCGATCGCGGAGTTCCGCGCCGCCAAGCGGATGACCGGTTCGGTCGAGCTGTGGCCCGTCATCGCCGACTGCGAGCGCGGCCTCGGCCGTCCGGAGCGGGCGCTGGCCATGGCCGGCGAGCCCGAGGTGCAGAAGCTGGACAAGGCCGGACAGGTCGAGATGCGCCTGGTCGCGGCCGGTGCCCGCCGGGACATGGACCAGCTCGACGCCGCCATCGTGACCCTGCAGAGCCCGGAGCTGGCCTCCAACTCCGTGCAGCCCTGGACCGCGCGTCTGCGGTATGCCTACGCCGACGCCCTGCTGGCGGCCGGTCGTGAGGACGAGGCGCGCGAGTGGTTCGCCAAGACCCTCGAGGCCGACAAGGAGGGGGCGACGGACGCCTCCGACCGTCTCGCCGAGCTGGACGGTGTCGAGTTCGTCGACGCCTCCGCCGAGGCCTCGGACGCGGACGTTGACGGTGACGTCGAGGTCGACGACGAGTTCGACGACGAGGACGAGGACGACGACGACCCGGAGGTCGTGGCCGCCGAGCGCGCCTCCGACCAGGCCGAGTACTACGACGAGGACGACGACGAGTACGAAGGCGATGTCGATGTCGACGTCACCGACGAGATCGTCGTTCTCGACGAGGACGAGGACGAGGACGAGGACGGGGACGATGTCGTCGACGAGCGTCAGGTCGACGACCGTCAGGACGACGACCGTCGTGAGGCCGGAGTCCGCGACGACGGCTGAGTGAGCTGAAAAGGGCGGTACCCCCGATGGGGGTACCGCCCTTTTTCGTTGTCGCGTCAGTCCACGCTGCGCAGGACCAGGCCGGTGGCCGGCTTGGGGCCGAAGGAGGTGGACTTGCGGGGCATCGTCACGCCCTGGCGGGCCAGGTCCCGTACGACCGACTCGCGTACGGGGTGCAGCAGGACGGCCGTGCCGCCCAGCCGCTCCGCCATCTCGACGGTGGCCTCCGTGTCGTGGATGTACGAGATCTGGTCGGGGGCGTCGGGGACGGCCCACAGGGTGTCCAGCAGGGTCGCGTGGAGCACCGTGGCGTCCAGCCGGCGCCAGGCCTCGGGGCGGTCCCCGCGGACCGTGCGCTCGATCAGGGCCGGCTCGGGGTCGGTGACCAGGTGGAAGCTGCCGTCGCCGGTGAGCAGGAAGGCGTTGCCGAGCTCCGCGGCCTCGGCCAGGGCCGCCATCGCCGCCGGCAGCGGGCCGTCGACGGTGCGGACCCGGAACCGGCCGTCGAGGGCGGCCAGGGCGTCCGCGGGGGCCAGGCGCCGGAGCAGCCGGTGGATGGCGCGGACCTGGAGCGGGTAGCGGACGGTGTCGACGAGCAGGACCAGGCCGAAGTCCCAGGGGGTGTCGGAGCCGTGCTCCTCCTGGAGGCGCAGGTACGTAGCCCAGCGGTGGTGGCCGTCGGCGATGAGGGCCTGCCGGTCGCCCAGGTCGCCGGTGATGGCCGCCAGGTCGGCGGGGTCCGTGACGGCCCACAGCCGGTGCTGGAAGCCGTCCTCGGTGGTGGTGGAGAACAGCGGCGTGGAGCGTGCGGTGCGCTCGATGACCGCGGCCGCGCCCGCCGTCGGGTCCTCGCCGAGGTAGGTGAGGAGGAGGGGCTCGAGGTTGGCCGAGGTGGCGCGCATCAGGCCGGCGCGGTCGGTGACCACGTGGGGCATGACGTCCTCGTGGGGCAGGACGATCCCGGCGTCGGCGGCGGAGAGGGCCAGGGCCCCGATGACCCCGCGCTGGAGGAGCTCGCCCCGGCGCTGCTCGTAGACGTAGAGCGCGGGCACGGGGTCGGCGCTGAGGATGCCCTCGGCGAGCCAGTCGCGCAGCGTGTGCGCCGCCTGCTGGTTGCGGGCGTCGGGGGTGTCGGCCTGCGGGAGGATCAGGCGGACGATGTTGTGGGGGTCGGCGGACTCCAGGTGGTTGAGTCCGTCGGGGCGCACGACCACGTCGTACGGCGGCGAGGTCACGGCGGCCAGGCTGCCGACGCGCTCGGGGACATAGCGCAGGCCATGGAACGGGATCAGGCGCAGTCCATGGTCCGCGGTGCCAGATGTGGTCATTGGTGAATCGTAAGACGCGTCTCGCCATGCGGGATGATCGGGGGAGTACGGAAACCGGACAAGATCGATCGCACGAGGAGCCGACACCCATGACCCGGCACAGCAGGACCATTCCCGCGGGCAGCGAGCGGAGTCTGCACCAGGCGTACGACACGGCTCTGCTGGACCTCGACGGCGTGGTGTACGCGGGCGGGGAGGCCATCGCGCACGCCGTGGACTCGCTCGCCGCGGCCCGGGCCGACGGGATGCACCTGGCGTACGTGACGAACAACGCGCTGCGCACCCCGGAGGCGGTCGCCGAGCACCTGAGCGAGCTGGGGATCCCGACGGAGGCGGGCGAGGTGATCACCTCCGCGCAGGCGGTGGCCCGGCTCATCGCCGAGCAGGTGGAGCCCGGTTCGAAGGTGCTGGTGATCGGTGGCGAGGGGCTGCGGGTCGCACTGCGCGAACGCGGGCTGGTGCCCGTGGACTCCGCGGAGGAGGAGGGGCTCGCCGCGGTGGTCCAGGGGTACGGAGGCCCCGATCTGCCGTGGGGGCGGTTCGCGGAGGCCTCGTACGCGATCAACCGCGGGGTGCCGTGGTACGCCTCGAACACCGACCTGACGATTCCGAGTGCGCGGGGGATCGCCCCGGGCAACGGGGCCGCCGTGGAGGTCGTACGCATCGCCACGGGCGCGGAGCCGCAGGTGGCGGGCAAGCCGCTGCCCCCGATGCACCGCGAGACCGTGCTGCGGACCGGGGCGAAGCGGCCGCTGGTGATCGGCGACCGGCTGGACACCGACATCGAGGGCGCCTTCAACGGCGATGTGGACTCGCTGCTCGTGCTGACCGGGGTGGCCGACGGGGCGCAGCTGCTGCGGGCCGAGCCGAAGCACCGGCCGACGTACGTGGACCGGGACCTGCGCGGGCTGCTCACCGGGCAGCCGGAGGTGGTGGCGGCGGCCGGGGGCGGGTTCCGCTGCGGGGACTGGACCGCGGTGGCGCTGGACGGCGTACTGGAGCTGCGCGGGGGGCCGCGCGGGGAGGAGGTCGGGCCGGTCGCCGCCGACGGGGCGATGGACGGGCTGCGGGCGCTGTGCGCGGCGGCCTGGACGCAGGCGGGGGACGGTTCCTGCGGGCTGGACGCGGGGAAGGCGCTGGCCGGGCTGGGGCTCTGACCGGGGCTTCGGGGGCCGGTGTCGCAGGTACCGAAGGCCTGGCCGGCGGGCTGTCCGGCGGGCTGTGCGGCGGCCTGTCCGGGGGAGTCGAACGGGGCGGAGGGTAGGCTAACCTAACTTCCGTGTTGGTCGAGAGTCCCCCCGAACCGAGTGCGGCGCAGGCCGCCGCCACCCGCCCGCGCCACGGCGCGCGGGCCGCCGGTCTGCTCGCCGCCTTCGGCGTGCTCGCGCTGGTCGTCGTGGCGAGCATCGCCGTCGGCGCCAAGCAGATGCCCCTCCACGAGGTCTGGCACGGCCTGTTCCACTACTCCGGGACGGCCTCCGACGTCGTCGTACGGAACCTGCGGGTCCCGCGGACCGTACTCGGCGTGCTCGTCGGCCTCGGCCTCGGACTCTCCGGCGCCGTGATGCAGGCCCTGACGCGCAACCCGCTGGCGGAGCCGGGCATCCTCGGCGTCAACGCGGGGGCCGCGGCCGCCGTCGTATCGGCCATCAGCTTCTTCGGGGCGTCCTCGCTGAGCGAGTTCGTGTGGTGGGCCTTCCTCGGCGCCGCCGTCGTGTCCGTGGTCGTCTACGTGCTCGGCGGCAGCCGCAGCGCCACGCCCGTGCGCCTCGCGCTCGCCGGTACGGCGGCCACCGCGGCCCTCGTCGGGTACATCAACGCCGTGCAGCTGATGGACAGCAAGGCCCTGGACAAGCTCCGCTTCTGGACCGTGGGCTCGCTCGCCTCCGCGAACATGGACACCGTCCGGCAGGTGGCGCCCTTCCTGGTGGCCGGCGCCGTCATCGCGCTCTGCCTGGGCCGGCCGCTCAACGCCATGGCCATGGGCGACGACACCGCGCGGGCTCTCGGCGCGCACCTGACGCGGACCCGGATCGGCGCGATGACCGCCATCACCCTGCTGTGCGGGGCCGCGACCGCGGCCTGCGGGCCGATCGTCTTCGTCGGCCTGATGATCCCGCACCTCGTACGGTTCTTCACCGGCCCGGACATGCGCTGGGTGCTCGCGTACTCCGCGGTGCTCTCGCCCGTCCTGCTGCTCGGCGCCGACGTCGTCGGCCGGGTCGTCACCCGGCCCGCCGAACTCCAGGTCGGCATCGTCACCGCGCTGATCGGCGGACCCGTCTTCATCCACCTCGTCCGGCGCAAGAGGATGGCCCAGCTGTGACAGTGACCGACGCATCCGGCACGGCGCGCCGGAGCCGGACCGGACCCCGGCCGCTGCACCTGCCCGGCGGGATCTCGCTGCGCGTGGAGCGGCGCGCGCTGGGCATCGGGGTACTGCTCCTGGCGCTCGTACTGGCGACGGCCGTCCTGCTCATCGGCACCGGCGACTTCGACATCGCCCCCTGGGACGTCGTACAGACCCTGCTGGGCAACGGCACGCCCGCGCACGAGTTCATCGTCAACGACCTGCGGCTGCCGCGGGTCCTGGTCGGCATCCTGGTGGGCGCGGCCCTCGGCATGGCCGGCGCCGTCTTCCAGTCCGTCTCGCGCAACCCGCTCGGCTCGCCCGACGTGCTGGGCTTCGGCTACGGATCGGCCGTCGGCGCACTGCTGGTCATCGTGCTGTTCCACGGCGGCGCCGGCGAGGTGGCCGTCGGGGCCCTGGTGGGCGGGCTGGTGGCCGGCATCGCCGTGTACCTGCTCGCGTACAAGCAGGGCATCCACGGCTACCGGCTGGTCCTCGTCGGCATCGGCGCCTCCGCGATGCTGGTCGCCGTCATCCAGTACCTGCTGACGAAGGCGCAGCTCGTCGAGGCCACCCGGGCCATGGTCTGGCTGACCGGCTCGCTGGCCGGCCGGGACTGGGCGCAGGTCTGGCCGCTGCTCGCGACCTGCGCGGTGCTGTTCCCGCTGGTCCTCGGCCAGAGCCGGGCCCTGCGGATGATCGAGATGGGCGACGACGCGGCGTACGCCGTCGGGGTACGGGTGGAGCGGACCCGGCTGCTGCTGATGGTGGCGGCCATCCTGCTCACCACCGCGGCCAGCGCCGCGGCCGGACCGATCAGCTTCGTCGCACTGGCCGCGCCGCAGCTCGCGCGGCGGCTGACCCGCTCGCCCGGGGCGAGCCTGCTGACCGGCGCGCTGATGGGCGCACTCCTGCTGCTGGTGTCCGACTGGGCCGCACAGCGGGCCTTCGGCGCCGACCAGTTGCCGGTGGGCGTGGTGACGGGGCTGATCGGCGGCTGCTACCTGCTCTGGCTGCTCGTCACCGAGCGCAGGGCGGGCCGCATATGAGCAAGCAGAGCGGTACGAGCAACCAGAGGAGCAGGCAAGTGCAGCGGCTGACCGCGGAGAACGTGACCCTCGGCTACGACCAGCGGGTCATCGCCGAGAACCTGTCGGTGGAGATCCCCGACCACTCCTTCACCGTGATCGTCGGCCCCAACGCCTGCGGCAAGTCCACCCTGCTGCGCGCCCTCTCGCGGATGCTGAAGCCCTCGCGGGGGCGGGTGCTGCTGGACGGTCAGGCCATCGGATCGATGCCCGCCAAGAAGGTGGCCAAGACGCTGGGTCTGCTGCCGCAGTCCTCGATCGCCCCCGACGGGATCACCGTGGCGGACCTGGTCTCGCGGGGCCGCTATCCGCACCAGGGGCTGCTGCGGCAGTGGTCGGGCGAGGACGAGCGGATCGTGCAGGAGTCGATGGCCTCCACCGGGGTCGCCGAGCTCGCGGGCCGGGCGGTGGACGAGCTGTCGGGCGGGCAGCGCCAGCGGGTGTGGATCGCGATGGCGCTGGCGCAGCAGACGCCGCTGCTGCTGCTGGACGAGCCGACGACCTACCTGGACATCCAGCACCAGATCGAGGTGCTGAACCTCTGCGCGGAGCTGCACGAGGAGCAGGGGCGGACGCTGGTCGCCGTGCTGCACGATCTGAACCACGCGGCACGCTACGCCACCCACCTGATCGCGATGCGGGACGGGAAGGTCGTGGCGGAGGGGCCGCCGGCCGAGGTGGTCACGGCGGAGCTGGTGGAGCGGGTGTTCGGGCTGCGGTGCCAAGTCATTTCGGACCCGGAGACGGGGACGCCGCTGGTGATCCCCGCGGCGCGGGCGGGCCGATCGGTGGCTCGCGCCCAGTAGTCGCGGGTGCGGCGCCGTTGCCGGGGGCCGGCCCCCGGACCCCTGCGCCTCAAACGCCGGCGGGGCTGCATGTGGCGGGGCCGGGTTGGCCCGTGCGGCTCAAGGCACGGGGCTCCGCCCCGGACCCCGCGCCTCAAACGCCGGCGGGGCTGATCAGAGCATGCTCTTCAGGCGGAGGAGGTCGCGGAAGCCTGCTTCCAGGCGGATGCGGCCCGAGGCCCAGGCCTTGGGGAACTTCAGGTCGCCGGCGACCATGGAGACCAGGTCGTCGCCGGTCATCGCGAGCCGGATCTCGGCCTTGGCGGACGGCGGGCCGGGGGCCACCGCGTCCACGCGGATCCGGCCTCCGTCGAGGCGGCCCGTGAAGGTCCGGTCCAGGTCGGTGATGTGGCAGCTCAGCGAGCGGTCGAGCGCGGTCGCACCGCGCACGTCGCCTTCGGCCCGCGCCAGGTTGTCGGAGAGTTGGTCGAGTGCCGCACGGCACTCCTCGATCGTAGCCATCGTGATCCCGACCGTACCGCAGAGCCGTGCGCGGTCGCGGGCGCCCTACGCGGTAGCGTCGGGGGCATGAGCGAAGAAGTGCCCGCCGCGGTCCGGGAACCGGACGAAGCCCCGGCCGAGCCCTCCGGGCCGGCCGCGCTGGGCGTCGTACGCACCCCCACCGGGCACCCCGGCGCGGACGCCGCGCTGGAGCGGCTGGCGGACGTGGACCACCTCCCGGCGGACGGACACGTCGAGGTGTACGAGGATGTGCACAGGGGGCTGCGCTCCGCGCTCACCGCGCTGGACGCGACCGAAGGCCCCCGTCCGCACGAAAACAGGAGCTGAACCGATCGTGGCAGGAGTGGCACGCCGCCGCCTGGACGCCGAACTGGTACGCCGCAGCATGGCCCGCTCGCGCGAGCACGCCGCGCAGCTGATCGCCGCCGGCCGGGTGACCGTGGGCGGCAACACGGCGACGAAGCCGGCCACCCAGGTCGAGACCAGCGCGGCCCTCGTCGTCCTCAAGGACGACGGCGACCCCGACTACGTCTCCCGGGGCGGCCACAAGCTGGCGGGGGCCCTCGCGGCCTTCCAGCCGCAGGGACTGCGCGTGGAGGGCCGCCGGGCGCTGGACGCGGGCGCCTCGACCGGCGGGTTCACCGACGTGCTGCTGCGCGCCGGGGTGGACCACGTGATGGCCGTGGACGTGGGCTACGGGCAGCTCGCCTGGTCCCTGCAGAGCGACGGCCGGGTCACCGTCAAGGACCGCACCAACGTGCGCGAGCTGACGGTGGAGCTGATCGACGGGGTGCCCGTGGACCTGGTCGTCGGCGATCTGTCCTTCATCTCGATCGGGCTGGTGCTGCCCGCGCTCGTACGCTGCTGCGCGCCCGACGCGGATCTGGTGCTGATGGTCAAGCCGCAGTTCGAGGTCGGCAAGGACCGGCTCGGCAGCGGTGGCGTGGTGCGCAGTACGGAGCTGCGCGCCGAGGCCGTCCGGGACGTCGCGGCGCAGGCGTGGAAGCTGGGCCTGGGCGTGCTCGGGGTGACCGCGAGCCCGCTCCCGGGCCCCTCGGGCAACGTCGAGTATTTTCTGTGGCTGCGGGCGGGGGCACCGGTACTCGACCCGGCGGATGTTGACCGTGCAGTGGCGGAGGGGCCGCAGTGAGTGATCTTTCGGGGGACCCGGCACGGCCGGGGGAGTCGTTGGGGGAGCAGGGGAAGCCGGGTAGGCGGACCGTCTTCCTGCTCGCGCACACCGGGCGGCCGGCGGCCATCCGCAGCGCCGAGCTGGTGGTGCAGGGCCTGCTGCGCAGCGGGCTGGGCGTACGGGTGCTGCGGCACGAGGCGGTGGACCTGCCGCTGCCGCCCGAGGTGGAGCTGGTGGCCGAGTCCGAGTGCACCCCGGAGGTGCTCGACGGGTGCGAGCTGCTGATCGTGCTCGGCGGCGACGGGACGCTGCTGCGCGGCGCGGAGTTCGCGCGCGGCTCCGGGGTGCCGATGCTCGGCGTCAACCTGGGCCGGGTGGGTTTCCTCGCGGAGGCGGAGCGGGACGACCTGGACAAGGTCGTGGACCGGGTCGTGACGCGGGACTACGAGGTCGAGGAGCGGATGACCCTCGACGTGACCGTGCGGACCAACGGGGACGTGGTGCACCGGGACTGGGCGCTGAACGAGGCGGCCGTCCAGAAGGTGTCCCCGGAGCGGATGCTGGAGGTGGTCCTGGAGATCGACGGGCGCCCGGTGTCCGGCTTCGGCTGCGACGGGATCGTCTGCGCGACGCCGACGGGCTCGACGGCGTACGCCTTCTCGGCCGGCGGGCCGGTGGTCTGGCCGGAGGTCGAGGCGCTGCTGATGGTGCCGATCAGCGCGCACGCGCTGTTCGCCAAGCCGCTGGTGACCTCGCCGGACTCGGTGCTGGCCGTGGAGGTGCAGACCGGGACCCCGCACGGGGTGCTGTGGTGCGACGGGCGGCGGACGGTGGAGCTGCCGGCCGGGGCCCGTGTGGAGGTCCGGCGCGGCACGGTGCCGGTGCGGCTCGCGCGGCTGCACCACGCCTCGTTCACGGACCGGCTCGTCGCGAAGTTCGCGCTGCCGGTGTCGGGATGGCGCGGAGCTCCGCACTAGTCCGCACTGGTCCGCACCGGGACGGAACGGATGCCGTGGTGGCCGCGTGCCGGTTCCCGAAGGGGTTCCGTACGGGGTCACCGCCGGTCGAGTGCGTCGCGCGTACGTAAATAGCATGATTGTTCGAGTCGGTTCAGGCGGGTGACGTCACATGGCACCCATGAAACCTCGGTATCGTCGTCCCGTGCTTGAGGAGATGCGGATACGGTCGCTCGGGGTCATCGACGACGCTGTGGTCGAGCTGTCACCCGGTTTCACCGCGGTGACCGGCGAGACCGGCGCGGGCAAGACCATGGTCGTCACCAGCCTCGGGCTGCTGCTCGGCGGGCGCGCCGACCCCGCGCTGGTGCGGATCGGGGCCAAGGCGGCGGTCGTCGAAGGGCGCATCGTCATGCGCCCGGACGCCCCCGCCGCGCTGCGCGCCGAGGAGGCCGGCGCCGAGCTCGACGACGGCGCCCTGCTGATCAGCCGGACCGTTTCCGCCGAGGGCCGCTCGCGCGCCCACGTCGGCGGCCGCTCCGTGCCCGTCGGCCTGCTCGCCGAACTCGCCGACGACCTCGTCGCCGTCCACGGCCAGACCGACCAGCAGGGCCTGCTCCGGCCCGCCCGGCAGCGCCAGGCCCTCGACCGGTACGCGGGCGACGCCGTCGCCGGCCCCCTGGAGAAGTACGCCGCCGCCCACCGCAGGCTGCGCGCCGTCGCCGGAGAGCTGGAGGAGATCACCACCCGGGCCCGGGAACGCGCCCAGGAAGCCGATCTGCTCCGCTTCGGACTCGACGAGATCGCCGCCGTGGAACCGCTCTCGGGCGAGGACACCGAGCTGGCGGCGGAGGCGGAGCGCCTCGGGCACGCCGAATCCCTGTCCTCGGCCGCCCAGGTCGCGCACGCGGCCCTGGCCGGCAACGTCGAGGACCCGGAAGGCGTCGACGCGGGCGCGCTCGTCGCCGGGGCGCACCGCGCACTGGAATCCGTACGCTCCCACGACCCGGCGCTCGGCGCGCTCGCCGAGCGGATCGGGGAACTGGGCATCCTGCTCGGTGACGTGGCCGGGGAACTCGCCGGGTACGCGGACGACCTGGACGCCGACCCGCTGCGGCTGGCGGCCGTGGAGGAGCGGCGGGCGGCGCTGACCCAGCTGATCCGGAAGTACGGATCCGGCGACGGCGGAGTGGACTCCGTCCTGGAGTGGGCCGAACGCGGGTCCGTACGGCTCCTGGAACTGGACGGAGACGACGAGCGGATCGACGAACTGACCGCGGAGCGCGACGGGCTGCGCCTCGAACTCTCCGCACTGGCCCAGGCGTTGACGGACGCACGGAACGAGGCGGCGACCCGCTTCGCCTCGGCGGTCACCGAGGAGCTGGCCTCCCTGGCGATGCCGCACGCACGGGTCACCATCGACGTCCGGCAGACCGAGGACCCCGAGGGGGTCGAGGTCGGCGGCCGGCTCGTCGCGTACGGGCCCTCGGGCGTCGACGAGGTCGAACTGCTGCTGGCCCCGCACCCCGGCGCCCAGCCGCGGCCGATCGCCAAGGGCGCCTCGGGCGGTGAGCTGTCCCGGGTGATGCTCGCCGTCGAGGTCGTCTTCGCGGGCTCCGACCCGGTGCCTACGTACCTCTTCGACGAGGTCGACGCGGGCGTCGGCGGCAAGGCCGCCGTGGAGGTCGGGCGGCGGCTCGCGAAGCTCGCCAAGGTGGCGCAGGTCGTGGTCGTCACGCACCTGCCGCAGGTGGCGGCCTTCGCGGACCGGCAGCTGCTGGTCGAGAAGACCAACGACGGGTCCGTGACCCGCAGCGGCGTCACCGTCCTGGAGGGCGAGGCCCGGATCCGCGAGCTGTCGCGGATGCTGGCCGGGCACGAGGACTCGGCGTCGGCCCGGGCGCACGCGGAGGAGCTGCTCGCGGCCGCCCGGAGTTCGGAGTAGGTCCGGAGCGCGGTGTAGGTCCGGAGTCGGGCGTTGTTCGTCAGCAGGCTGACGTCCGGCTAGCCCGTGTGGGTGAGGATCGGGGGGTTGCTGCGGTATCTCACACGGGATCCGCACCCGTATGGTCCCGGAACGCGCGTGCGGACTGGCATTCTGGGCGACGTCCCTGCCTTCCTCCCTCACCCTGGAGCTTCGGCCCGTGAGCAGCTCCCCGGTCAGTGTCCCCGTCCTTCGCACCGTCCAAGTGCTCGGCGGCGCGAGCGGGGGTGCGCACGTGCGGTCCCTGGCCACCGGGCTCGCCGCGCGCGGCGTGCGGGTCACCGTGTGCGGACCCGTCGCGACGGAGGGGGAGTACGACTTCACCGGCGCCGGGGCCCGGTTCACCCCGGACGCGGTGAGCGCGCTGCGGGCCGCGTGCGTCGAAGCCGACGTGGTGCACGCACACGGCGTACGAGCGGGCATGCGCGCCGCGCTGGCCCTGCGCGGGCGGCGGATCCCCCTGGTCGTGAGCTGGCACGGCGGCGGCCCCGGCAGCGGCCGCCTGAGCCTCCTGCTGGAACGGCACGTCGCGCGGGCCGCGGCGATCGTCCTCGGCGCCTCCTCCGCGCAGGTGGACCTGGCCCGGCTGCGGGGGGCGCGGGACGCGCGGCTGGCGGCGGTGGCGGTGGCCGTGGCGGGCGTTTCGGAGGCCACCGGTTCCGATGCTTCGGACCACGGGAAGGTGCGGGCGGAACTCGGTGCGGTGGAACGGCCGTTGCTGATCGCGGTCGGGAGTCTCGTGCCGCGGCGCGGGTACTCCGTACTGCTGGACGCGGCGCGGGAGTGGCGGAACCTGGACCCGGTGCCGCTGCTGGTCATCGCGGGAGAGGGCCCGATGCGGGCGGAGCTCGCGCGGCGGATCGAGACGGAAGGCCTCCCGGTGCGGTTGCTCGGGCGGCGGCGGGATGCCGCGCGGCTGCTGGCGGCTGCGGACGTCGCGGTGCTGCCGAGCCGGTGGGAGGCGCGGTCGCCGCTCGCGCAGGAGGCTCTGCGGTTGGGGGTGCCGTTGGTGGCGACGGCGGTGGGGGGTGTGCCGGAGCTCGTGGGGGCGGCGGGGGTGCTGGTGCCTTACGGGGAGGCGGGGGCGCTGGCCGCTGCCGTGACCGGGCTGCTGGCGGATCCTGTGCGGCGGGGGGAGCTGGCGGTGGCGGGGCGGGCCCAGGCTTTGACGTGGCCGTCGGAGGACGACACGGTGGCGCAGGTCCTCTCGGTGTACGACGAGCTGACGTTGCGTCGGCGGTAGCCCGTGGCCCTGTGCGGCGCCGCGCCGTTGCCGGGGACTCCGTCCCCGGGCGCCTCAAGCGCCGGCGGGGCTGGGGGTGGCCTGGGCGCTGGGCTTGCTGCGTGGGGTGGGGCGGTGCCGGGGTCGGGGTGGGGTGTTGGCCTGGACTGCATGATTTAGGCGCCCTGACCGCTACGTTCGACAGTTTTGGCTTCCTTTAGCGCCACAAATCACGCTCTACGTCCAGGCCAACACCCCACCCCGCCCCCGTCCCCGCCCCGGCCGCAGCCAATCCAGCCGTCCGGCGTTTGAGGACCGGGGTCTGGGGCGGAGCCCCAGGGGGTCCGGGCGCAGCCCGGGACACCTCCAGCCTCGCCGGCGTTTGAGGC
>NZ_JBHXKA010000172.1:0-14103 GCF_042722885.1 Streptomyces sp. NPDC058401 | reverse complement strand
CACCTCCTACCCTGGACCGATGGACGATGAGCTGGACCCCACCCCCGTAGAGGTGGAAAAGCAGGAGCAGCAAGTGATCGTGCACGTCGGAGGCGAGCTGGACATCGACCGGGCTCCGCTCCTCCACGAAGCCCTGCGCACCCTGATCACCCAGCCCGGCTGTCCGCCCGACGTCGTCCTCGACCTGAGCGAGCTCACCTTCTGCGACTCCTCCGGCCTGAACGTCTTCCTCCAGGCACGCCTCACCGCCGTCGAGCACGGCCGACGCATCGTCCTCCACGCCCCCAACCAGCAAGTCACCAAACTCCTCCAGCTGACCGGCGCCCACCACCTCTTCCCCATCACCTGACCGCCCCCAGCCCGGCGCGGTGGCGGTGGCTGTTGCCGGGATCGCGCGGCACGGCAGATGGGTGTGCTGGACGTGCCGGTCTCGGCTTCGGCTCTGAGCCTGCGCCGCCGGTTTACCCGCCCGCCCGCTGACCGGCGACGACCGCCCACTCATCGGGCCCCGCCGCACTCGGTGCCGAGCTAGGCGTGCTCACCGACCTCGGCGGATGCCGGGTGTGCGGCCTCTTGTCTGGCCGGGCAAAGGTGCCTCACACTCCTTGAGTTGACACTCGTCAACTCTTGATGGGGGTGGGTTCGTCATGCCTGAGAGCACTGACTCCAAGGATCAAGTCCCGCACTGGGTTACCCGCGCCCAGGGAGTGGCGGATCACCTGGCGGATGACCTGGTGGAAGAACTGCGGAACGGGGGAAAGCAGACCCGAGACGATCTCCAGCATGGCCTTGCCCACGGGGCACGGGAACTGACCCGGCCTTCACCGGCCCTGGCCGCCTTTCTGCACGACCTTGAGCATCCGCCCGCACACCTCGATCCAGACGTACTTGACCGCGGGTCCCAAGCCTGGTTCATCCATCCCGGATGGGTTCACGCGATCGCGCTGTCGGCCGGGTCGCTCGTCAAGGTCTACCGGTGCCCCTCGATCGCGGCCGCCTTGGCAGCCACCGGCTCCCTCGTGAACACCGCGGGGACCCGTTTGGACGCGACGGGCCTGTGGGTCAACTCCGCGCTGCTCCCCGGCGCACTGCACCCGGGGAAGCCCGGCTACATCGCCACCGCTCACGTGCGTCTGGTGCATGCCCGGGCCCGTCTGGCCGCCCTCGCAAACGGCTACGACCCGGCAGTGCACGGATCACCGATCAACCAGGCCGATCTCCTGCGTACCTGGCTGGCCTTCACCCATACCTCGTTCCGGGCCGAGGCCATGATCGGCTACACCTGGACCGAATCCGAACTGGCAGTCCTCTACCGGTACTGGCAGCACATCGCGCACCTGATGGGAATCGAACCCCACCTCGTGGCGCACCTGACAGGTCCGGCCGCGGCCGCCGAGGCCGACCGTCAGCTCGCCGGACGGAGCCAGTCGCCGGCTGCTCCCGAGGCCGACGTCCTCACCCACCAGACGATCGAGGCCGTAGCCGAAACCCTGGAGGCCCAGGTGAAGCTTTCGGCAGCCGTGGGCCGTCCCCTGCTCCGTGCACTCGTCACCCGGTTCCACGCCGGCTCCCCGGACCGGTCGCTTCCCGCACGTCCGCTCCAGTCGGCCCTGGCCGCGCTGCGCCCCGTCGTCCGCCTCGGATACCGCTGGCAGAGCCGGCCCGCACGCCGGGCCGCTCTCATCACCGAGAACCTCGCCCTCACACGCGCCTACATCCATTCTCTCGACGCCCACCGGCCCAACCGGTGAACCCGCCCCCCGCCTGCGGCGGCGCAGCGGCCCCTCATTCACCCTGCGCCGCCGTTTCACACTGCTCCAAGACCCTGACGGGAGTCCTGTCACGGTTCCCGTGACCTGGTCCTGATGGGTCTCGACGGCCCGTTGCTGGTGGAACGTGCCGCTCAGCAGCCCCCTCGCACGTCTCCTCGCACACCACCGCCCGCTGCTCGCCCTCGCCATAGACGACCTCCACATGACCTTCGGCGAGTGAACTGTGACGGCCTCCAGAAACCCCTCGACGGCCCGCCAGGCGGACAAGCGCGCCGGATAGCCTGACCCCATGCAGCACGCCCCAGCCGAGAACGCCTTCAAGACCCGGCGCCTGGTCCCCGAAGGCGAAGTCCTCCAAGCCGCGCTGACGGCCTTCTCCCGTCACGGATTCGAGGGGGTATCGCTGCGATCCCTCAACGCGGAGCTCAACGTCAGCCACAACATGCTCACCAAGCGGTACGGCTCCAAAGGGGCTCTGTGGAAGGCCGCCGTCGATGACGCCTGCGCGCGCCTGACCGAGGCACTCGACCGCGCCGAGGACCCGGGCGGCCCGCCGCTCGACCGCCTCCACAACATGATCGTCGGCTTCATCCAGGCCGCGGCACACCAGCCGGACCTGCTCCGTCTGGTCACCTCCGAAGCCACCCACGACTCCGACCGCGTCACCCACCTGTGGTCCCGCCACATCCAGCCCACCATCAACCGCTTCGCGCCGCTGTATGCCCAACTCGTCGCCGACGGCATCCTCAAGGACGTTCCCCTGCCCGCGGTCTACTTCATGATCACCTCAGGCGGCACCGCACCCTGGGTCAGCCCGGCGCTGAGCACCCGCCTCGGCCACCCACCCGACTCCTCCACCACCATCCGCGCCCACGCCCACCACATCGCCGACCTCATCCTGAGCGGCCTGCGGACCCACTGCTGAAGCCGGAGCCACTCGAGCACCCCGCGGTCTCAGGACTGCTTCCCGGCCGCCGAGGACCGCGATGCTCCCTGCAGTGGCTTTGACCCGGGTCAGCCGTCCCCAGAGCCGAAGGCGATGGGGCGGACGCGGAATGTCATGCCCGGGAGGCAGACGACAGCGCGGTCGGATCGACTCCGGAGAGCTCGATGATCCGGTGGGCCGGCACGCCCGCGGCGAGCGCTCGTCGCAACAGGGCGTCCCTGTTGTCCTCACCCTCGCGGAAAGCAAGCAGTTCCTCCTCGACGCTCGCCACGTGGTCCGTGGCCGCCGCACGGCGGAGCCGTTCGAGCTCCTCCTCGCTCAGCGGCACCGGGAGCCGCTCGGCGCCGTCGGGAATGAGTGCGCTCTGTTCCGGAGGCACCACGTGGACGGTCGGCGAAGCGGCACTCACTCCCTGCGCCGCCAACCAGGCCTGAACAGCCGAGGTCTCCAGACACTCCAGGTCTCCGACGAGGGCCAGCGGCGTTCCCTGCCAGCCTTCCGTGGTCATTACGAGGAAGAAGTAGGCGTCATCCGTCATCGTGGCACTCTCCTGGCACACCGTGGCAGTGATCGATCGCCCACCGGCTACCCCCTCGCTCAAGGTCCAAGCCGAACAATCCTTGCAGAACAAAGGTGCGGGTCATCGCTCCGAACCCAGGCGCACGAAGCCCGGCGGCCAGGACATCGCTGCCGGGGGGCTCGGGGGCCCGTGGTAGGCGAGGGAGCGGAGGAGGAGTTCGCGCCGGCCGCGTACGTCGCGCAGCGGCTGCTGGAGGCGTATCCGGTGTCCATGGCGACGGCGCCGGAGGTCCTGCGGCGGTCGAACCGGTCGCTGTCGCTGGCGACGTGTCAGGACATCGTGCAGGAGGCGTACCCGCGGGTGGGCAGAAGGCTGACGCCTTCTGGAATTCGGTCGCCGACTCGCAGGTGGCATCACGTGAGCCACCTGTACGCGGGCCGGGATCTCGTCATCCGGAGTCACGTGACACGTTGTGGCCTGGGCCCGCTTGTGGCGAAGCCGACGGTCATACTCCGCCAGGCGGCGGCCAGGAACGTGGGTTGCGGGCCAGCACCCTCAACGTCGCCGGCATCGTCGGGTTCGACGCCGCCGCCGAGCTGATCACCGGCGACACCGTTCCGGCGGTCACGCAGATCCGCGCCCTGCGTGACCGCCTCCAGGACCGGCTCCTCGACGCGATCCCCGGCACCACCGTCAACGGGCACCTCTCCCGACGTCTCCCCGGCACCAGCGACCCCTCCCACGTCCTCATCGCCATCGTCCTCACCCGCCATCAGGCCCGCCAAACCCTGCGCCTGGGGATCGGCCGGACCACCACGGCCGCCGAGATCGAGCGCGCCGCGGCGTTGATCTCACAGGCTGCCGCCATGCACCGACGGCTCGCTCCAGCGCCGCCTGAGCGAATACGGGGGCGGCGGCAAGTACGGCGGCCACCGCCTGGTCAATGCCGGCCCCCGCCTCGTGCGCGTCGGTGAGAAAGCCGGTCACGTCCACGCCCTGGTCGCAGACGGGCTGCGAGCGGCCTGTCCTAAGGCTGTCCCGTAGGGCTCACCGGCCGACGAACGGATCATCTGGATCCGAATGGTGTGGGTGAGCCGGAGATTGGGGAAACCGCGGCATTCAACCTGGCTGCGGTTGCCCGCCGGCCGCTTTCCAGCGTTGCGTCACGGCCTTCAGGCGAAGGCCAGGGTGGCTGTGGCTACGACGGGTGCCAGGTACAGGACGGGGAACGCGACGGTCTTGTACGAGCGTGCCCGCAGGACCGTGACGATCGCGCCGAGGAAGTAGAGGATGAGGCCCACCGCCGCAGCACCACCGAGTACGGGCACACCCAATCCCACCAGCAAGCCCATCGCGCCGAGGAGCTTGAGGACCGCGAGGGCAGTCCACCACGAACGCGGCACCCCGTAGGCCACCAAGGGGTCGATGACGAACGCGGCGCGCCTCAGCAGCGACACGCCGGAGAATCCCACCCACAGGGCGGTCAGGACGGTGACGACAACAGCGGTGGTGGACATCTAGGGCTCCCGGAGTGGTGAGTGTGGCGCGGGCCGGCAGATCGTTTCTCTGCAGTCCCTCGCTGTGGGAGACCAGCACACCGCCCACCCGCCTCACATCCCATCCCGGCGGGACACCATGGGACACCAAAAACCCGGCTGACCAGCACAGACAACGCTTCAACTCATACCGCACCGCTGGGACGAAACACATCGACAGGTCCACACGGCGCAGGCCGGCCGACCTGCCCTGCCGAGTTGGCGCTGGGCCCCCACCGCTCGCCCGGCAGCACTCGGGCGCTCCGCGGCGGGTGCTTCGCCACGAACCTCGCCCCGGAAGGGGCCGAGGCGCAGCTGCGCCCGGGCTTGGACGCCGCCGCGCTTGACGGCCTGATGGCGGGGGAGGACTGGCCGCAGATATCCCGCGAGCCGGTCCTGCTCCAGCCGGTCGGCGTCGGCATGACCGTCTTCCGGGCCTCGCCGAGCTCGCCCTCGGGACCCTGCGGGTCTTGTGCGCGGCGCGGCGTACGGCGTCGGCGCCGCGGACCAGCTCTGCCCGTAGCGGCCCTGTCCTGCTACGGCTGGGCGTCTGCGGCAGGCGGTTCCTCGCCGCGCCAGGCCTCACCGATCTGTTCGCCGGTCACGGGGTCGACCCGGAAGGAGTAGCCGGTTGATCCGTTGTGCTGGACCGGCTCGTAGTTGCCGTCCTCGGTGCACTGGGGGACGAACTGGCCGGGCAGAGGAGCGGACACCGCAGCATCACGGACCTCGGCGCAGGTCTGGGGAGCGGACGCTGCTGCATGTCCCACGGTTGCGGCAGAGGCCGCGGAGAGAATCAGGGCCGCGGTGGCGAGGCGGAATCGTGCACGCATGGAGGGCCTCTCAGGTCGGGCTGCAAGCCGGGGCCGGCTCGCCTGGAACACATGCCACAGGGCGAACGCCCTCACGCCCGACCGGTTACTGCACGGCTTCGTGCGGGCGACGGCGCTCCCCCGTTCGGCCCACGTTCCTCGGCCTGCGCATCGGGCTGGCCAGCAGGCCGGTCCGGCCGAATTGGACCGAGGAACCAACGCCAAATTGGATGCTGAGCGCAGGCCATCCCATGCGTAGCGTCGTAGGCATGACGACTGTGGAAACCATGACGACGCACCCGCACGAGCGCCTTTGCGCGCACACCCCGCGCCTGGACTGGGCGCAGCTGGCCCCGGAGGTTTACCGGGCGATGGTCCGGCTGGACGCCGCGGCGTCCAAGGGCCTCGATCCGCTCCTGCTCAACCTGGTCAAGATCCGTGCCGCGCAGATCAACCACTGCGCGTTCTGCCTGGACATGCACACGCAGGACGCCTTGGCGGCCTGTGAGACGACGCAGCGGATCGTCCAGCTCGGTGCCTGGCGGGAGTCGCGGCACTTCTACACGGCGAAGGAGATCGCGGCGATCGAGCTGACCGAGGCGATCACCCTGCTCACGGACGGGTTCGTGCCCGACGTGGTCTACGCCCGGGCCGCCGAACAGTTCGACGAGGCGGAGCTCGCCCGTCTCATCGCCGCGATCGCCACGAGCAACGCCTGGAACCGGTTCGGTGTCTCCACCCGCATGGTCCCCGGCCGCTACACGCCGACCACCTGAACATCCCTTCTGCTCGATACAGCCGCCTCCGCCTCCAGGGAACCGTGAACCACATGACCGCCTCCGCCTTCCGCCTCCTGCACCAGGGCCGCACCGCCACCGACCCGCTCGTCCTGCCCGGCCCGTGGGACGCGGCCAGCGCCCGCGTCCTTGCCGATGCCGGCTTCCGCGCGCTCGCTACGCCGAGCGCCGGGATCGCCGCCTCGCTCGGCTACGAGGACGGGGCGACCCCGGCCGAGGAGATGTTCGCCGCCGTGGCCAGGATCGTCCGGGCCGTCGACGTCCCCGTGTCCGCCGACGTCGAAGGCGGGTACGGACTCTCCCCCAAGGAGCTGGTGGGCCGGCTGCTGGAGACGGGCGCGGTCGGCTGCAACCTGGAGGACTCCGAGCCGGACGGCACGCTCAGGGATCCCCTCCGCCACGCGGACTGGCTCGCCGAGGTCCGTGCGGAGGCGGGTGACGCACTGTTCGTCAACGCGCGCGTGGACACGTTCCTGCACGGCTCCGGCGACCTCGGCGAGGCCCTGGCCCGGGCCCGGCTCTACACGGAGGCCGGGGCCGACTGCGTCTACCCGATCCTGGCCCCGCTCGAGGTGCTCCCGGCTCTGCGGGAGGGGATCGAGGGCCCCCTCAACATGGTCGGCGACCCCGACGGGCAGTCCGTGGCCACGCTGGCCCGCCTCGGCGCGACCCGCATCACCTTCGGTCCCGGCATGCAGCGGTACGCGATGGCGGCGACCGCCGGCCTCGCAGCACGTCTCCATGCCTGAGCCGGATATGAGCGAGCACCTGAAACTCCACGGCGTGACGATCAGAGCGGTGCTCTGGGACATCGACGACACCCTGTTCGACTACACCGGCGCCGACCGCGACGGCCTGCACGGCCACCTGAGCGCCGAGGGTCTCAACGGCCTGTACCCGACCCCGGACGAGGCACTGCGACAGTGGCGGGCGCAGAGGAACCTGCACTGGGCACGGTTCGCCGCGGGCGGCACCGATTTCCGCGGGCAGGCACGGGAACGCGTACGGGGGTTCTTGGGCGCCGGCCTGCCCGACAGCGAGGCGGACGCCTGGTTCTCGCGGTACGTCGCCCACTTCGATTCCGTCCTGTGCTCCGCCGAGCTCGGCGTGTCCAAGCCCGACCCCGCCGCTTTCCACGCGGCGTGCGAGGCGCTGGGCGTGGACCCGCGCGAGGTGGTGTACGTCGGCAACGAGCCCGACATCGACGCCGCCGGCGCGGCAGCGGCCGGCCTCACCGGGGTCTGGCTCGACCGCCAGGACACGGCCGGCCGGCCCGACCTGCACCGGATCACCGGCCTGGGAGAACTCCCCGAGCTACTTGACCGCCTGTCGGCATTGCCCGGCACAGGGCCTCCAGCGCTCCGGCCCACGCGCTTTCCAAGGGCGCTGCGAAGTTCACCACCAGAGCATCGCGTCCGGGGCCGGCGCTCTGGCCCGGCGGGGCCTCGTGCCGGAACTCGGCCAGTCCGCTGACCGCCAGATCCTCCCGGCCTGCGGCCTCGATGACCGACCGCTCGCTGCCCGGGGGGAGTTCGAGGACCGCCTGCAGCCCGGCGGCGATGCCGGACACCCGGACACCGGGTGCCCGCCGGGCCAGGGCGGACACCAGCTGGTCGCGTCGGCGCCGGTAGTGCTGCCGCATCAGTCGCACCTGCCGGTCGTAGGCGCCGGAAGCGATGAACTCCGCGAGGGTCAGCTGATCCAGTGCGCTCGACACCCAGTCCAGGCCTCCCTTCGCGGCCACCACCTCCGCAACCAGTGCTTCAGGCAGCACCATCCACGCCAACCGGAGGCCCGGGGCCAGCGACTTGCTCACCGTCCCGAAATACACCACCCGCTCCGGGTCCAGCCCCTGCAAGGCGCCGACCGGCTGACGGTCGTACCGGAACTCCCCGTCGTAGTCGTCCTCCAGGACCAGCCAGTCCCCGGCGCGAGCCCAGTCCACCGCCGCCGCACGCCGGTCGTGGTGCAGCGCCACGCCGGTCGGGAACTGGTGCGCCGGCGTCAGCAACACCGCACCCACCCCCTCCAGGCCCTCCAGATCGGCGACCCGGGCTCCGTGCTCGTCGACGTCCAGGAGCGGGGTGCGCAGCCCGGCCGAGGTCAGCTGGCGGCGGTAGAGGTCCAGCCCGTACGACTCGACCGCCACCGACCGCACCCCTCGCGCGTGGAGCGCCTGTGCGATCAGCTTCAGGCCGTGGTGGAAGCCGGAGCAGATCACGATCCTGCCCGGGTCCGCGTACACCCCACGGGCCCGCGCCAGATACTCCGCGAGCGCCGTACGCAGCTCCACCCGGCCAAGGGCGTCACCCAGCGCGAAGGCCTCGTGCGGGGCCGCACCCAGAGCACGCCGCGCGCAGGCCAGCCACTGCCCGCGGGGGAACTCCGCAAGGTTCGGCATGCCCGTCAGCAGGCTGTACGCCGGCCGATGGACCGTCGGCGCCGCCTGCTGCGGGGCAAGCGCGGTCCGTCGCGCTTCGACCCGCTTGGCAACCCGAGTTCCGGAACCCTGCCGAGCGGTCAGCCAACCCTCGGCCACCAGCTCCGTATAGGCGGCGGACACCGTGCTCCGGGCGATACCCAGGTCCGCGGCGAACGAACGCGACGGCGGCAGCCTCACCCCGGGCGCCAGCCGGCCCGTACGCACCGCCTCCCGCAACGCATCGATGAGCCCCGCGCGAAGGCCGCGGCCACGCACCTCCAGGTACAGATCCACCCCCAGCAAGTTGGTCCGCGGGGTGGGAACCGGGTCCACAGCGCCGGAACGGGGATCTGCCATGAAGCGACCCTAGTACCGTGACGATCCGGAACTGCCGCAACTCGGTCGACGACAGAGATCGCGGCAAGCCCGGCGTAGACGGCGGTGAAGTCGCACGTCCAGGGGCGGAAACCCACGAGGAGGATTCGGCCGGTCGGGCAACACCGAGCTGTCCCAGGGCCCGGTTCCGGGTCCAGAGTTCGAGGTCGGTGTTGGGCGAGAACTCAGCCCCCGCCGATCCGCGGCCGGCCTGCGCTGCAATCTGCTCCTGATGCAGGCTTCTGCCGGTCACAGGCAGCTCGGTCTTCCGCTCTCCTGCCGCCTGGCTGTGTCGCAGCACCTGAACTGGGGCTGCCCGGTGTACGCGAGCGGCAGCCTGGGATTCATGCCGCCATGGGCCCGGACCGCACCTGTAGAGGATCTGGATCGACCGCGGCCGTGTGGGAGGTGCCAAACTCCTCCGACGTCCAGGTCTCGCGCCCTGTTGCCCGGCTGTTGCGGCACGGCTCCGGCAGCCCCCGTACAGCCTCGGACGGACCCGGAGCTGCGCCTGGAAGCATTCACGGTGCCACCCGAAAGCGGACCCGCCGCCTCCCCGCTCACCCCGTGCGACCTGGCAAAAGGGCTCGGCACATCACCATTGACGCTTGTCACCACCCTGGCTAGCCTCACGGCAATTGAGTTCGATGACGTTTGTTCTGTGTGCTGTTGATCGCTTGGCCACGGGGGCTCTCATGGTGCTGCAACCCCTCCTCACGGCTCCTTCCCGGTGTCCGGATTTCGGCCCTCCGGAAAGGATCGCCTTCACCACACGCGGCAACTGACCGCATCGACGGCGGGCCGGCCCGGTCGGCGCGTCCAGGGCAAGTCGAGCATCGCGAAGGAGGTGATCACATGAAGCGGACAGAAATGCAGGATGCCGCACCGGTGCAGGCCGCGAACCTCATCATCATTCGTACCCGGCTGGCGAAGGCGGCTGCCGAGCCCGATGCGGACGGTGATGTCAAGGCCGTTGCCGCCACCGAGTAGCGGCGCGAGGCGATCTGAAAGCCGGTTTCCGGCACGGTGTCCGGCCGGGTGTTCATGAACCCGGTCGGACACTTACCACTCCGGGGAGAGGGTGACGCACGATGCGGGTCCTGCTCGTCAACATGCCGTGGGCGGCGCTGGACCATCCTTCGCTCGCGCTGGGGGTCCTCAAGCAGACGAGCGACCGCTGGCGGTTCGGCCATGACGTGGACGTCTTGTGCGCGAACATGCTGTGGGCCGAGTACTGCATGGAGCGCGACCCGAAACTGACTCCGAGCTCGTACACCGAGGTGGGTGACGAGGGCTTCATGGTCGGCCTGGGGGAATGGGTGTTCGCCGAGGCGCTCTCCGGGACGGTGCGCCCCG
Source organism: Streptomyces sp. NPDC058401 (assembly GCF_042722885.1). Classification (NCBI taxonomy): domain Bacteria; kingdom Bacillati; phylum Actinomycetota; class Actinomycetes; order Kitasatosporales; family Streptomycetaceae; genus Streptomyces; species Streptomyces sp. NPDC058401. The sequence continues at coordinate 3,568 of NZ_JBHXKA010000172.1, read as the reverse complement.
ACGGCGGACGTGCGTACCTGGACAGGGCCGCCGAGCTCGGAGCGGACGTCGCCATCGCGGCCGCGTACGCCGAACACGCGAACGGCTTCATCGACATGCTCGCGGCCCAGATCACCGCGACCGGCTACGACCTCGTCGGATTCACCTCTACCTTCGCCCAGAACGTGGCGAGCTTGGCCCTGGCCAAACGACTCAAAGGCCTCGCCCCCCGGATCCTGACCGTGATGGGCGGCGCGAACTGTGACGACGTCCAGGGCGCCGCGATCTTCCGCAACCACCCCTTCCTCGACTTCGTCGTCCGGGGCGAGGGCGAGGACGCGTTCGGCGCCCTGCTGGACGGGATCGAGGCGCCCGGTTCCCAGGCCCTGGACCTCGTCCCGGGGCTGTGCCGGCGTACTCCCGAAGGCCCGCGCATCACCGCGATGCGCAGAAGTCTGACTCCCGTCTCGAAGGTCCCCGAGCCCGACTTCGACCACTACTTCGACTTCCTGGCCACCTCACCGCTCGCGGCCTTCATCGAGCCGAAGCTCGTCCTGGAGTCCTCTCGCGGATGCTGGTGGGGCGAGAAGCACCACTGCACGTTCTGCGGACTGAACGGCTCGGGCATGGCCTTCCGTTCCAAGGACGCGGACCGGATGGCCGAGACGGTGCTCCGCATGGTCGAGCGCCACCAGGTGCTCGACATCGTGATGGCGGACAACATCATCGACATGGGGTACTTCACCAGCTTCCTCCCGCGGTTGGCGGACACCGGCTGGGACCTGCGGATCCACTACGAGATCAAGTCGAACCTGCGGGTGGAACACCTCGACGCGCTCGCCGCGGCCCGGGTCAACCACGTCCAGCCGGGCATCGAGAGCCTCAGTTCCCGGGTTCTGAACCTCATGGACAAAGGCGTGAGCGGCGCCCAGAACATACGGCTCCTACGCGAGGGCGAGGAACGCAACCTGACCATGTCCTGGAACTATCTCTACGGGTTCCCCGGTGAGCGGGACGCCGACTACCAGGCGATGATCGACCAGTTCCCGGCCCTCGTCCACCTCCAGCCGCCGGGCGGCGGGTCCCGCCTCGCCCTCGAACGGTTCAGTCCCAACTTCGACCGCCCCGAGATCGGCTTCTCCAACCGCCGTCCGGCCTGGTACTACCACCACATCTACGAGCTGCCGGATGCCGAACTCCGCGATCTGGTCTACATGTACGACAGCGACCCGGAGGGGATCGGACCGGCGCTCGAGAGATCCCTCCATGAAGCTTTGGAGATCTGGCGCAGTGCCTACGCCGCCAGCAGCCTGACCTGGCGTCGAACGGCGGACGGGGTGAACGTCGAAGACCGCCGGTCCGGTTGGCCGCCGCGGACGATCCCGATGGGGAACCCCGAGGCCGAGGCGTTCACAGAGCTTCTCCGCCCTCGCAGACTCACCGCGCTGTCCCCGTCGGCTCTTTCCTTCCTGTCCTCCTGGCGCTCCCAGGGCCTGGTCTTCGAGGACGACGGCTGGCTCGTCGCCCTGCCGACGCGGGCGGAGCGCGTGCCGTGGAAGATCGGCGGCAGCCTGACCCCCACGACGACGAACGGGGCCCCCGCGTGAACCACGGCACCGGCACGGCCGGGGACGCCGACGTCACCGTCCGGCTCACCGCCCTCCCCCCGCTCACCGAACTGCACCGGCTCCGGGACGACCTCGGCGTCACCCGCATCCGTGTGCCCGCCCCGATCCGCCTCGCCCCCGATGACGGAGTCGTGTTCTGCGAGTTCGTGGACTTCCTCCGCCGGGCAGCCAGCGCACTGATCGCGGTCGACTGGGGCGGGATCGTGGACCTCCCACCGGCGGTCGCCGCTGCCTGCGCCCATCTGTCGCCACCGATGACCGCGGACTCCGAGGCGGCCAGAACCTGGCAGGCCCTCCACCCCGGCTCCTACCTGCACCTGCGAGAAGGACCGGGATTCCGCCTGGTCAAGGACACCCGGCAGGGCCGGCCCCCGTCCCGGACCGTCCTCGACGAAGCACCCGAACTCGCCCTCGTCGTCCTGCTGTCCTCCCCGCGAACGGTCGAGGAGATCGCCGACGAAGGCCTGGCGGACCAGCTGGCGTCCTTCCTGGAACACGACTTCGCCGCGGTGTGCGACGGCTCCGCCGTGCTCCTCACCACCCGGCTAAGTCGGTGGCCGATCCCCTACTCAGCTCTCTGACCGGGGTGTTGGACGGCGCGATGCCGAATCCGGTAGCTCAGCGACGCCGTCCAGGACGATCCGCTCGAACTCCGAGATCTCCCCTGGCTCCACGTCGTCGGCGGCTTCGTCGAAGCGGGCCATCAGCTTGGGAGCCACATCCTCGTTGAGGCCCAAGTGCGCTGCGGCCTGCACGGCGTCCAGGTCCGCGGTGGTGTCGCGGGCCGCCCGGTAGTCGACTCGCTCGGCTACGACCTCCAGGTGGCGTGCCGCCCGCACGCCCGCGATCGGTGAAGTCTTCGTCTGCTTGGCGATCTCCGCCTCCAGGCGCTCCTGGCGCATGGCGATGGTCTCCGGCAGGGGACGGTCGTCGTCTCGACCCGGGCGGTGTGCCCGTCCCCGTTGCGCTCGCCCGCGTCCGCCTGTTCGCTCCCGCCCTCGGCCAGCTCCTGGTCACCGATCGCCTCCGAGTCCAGGCAGTGTTCAGGGCCCGTCCAGCCGCAGGAACACACCCTGCGCAGCGCGGCGCTTACGGTGTGTGGGGCCAGTGGCCGTCATACACGCTCCACTGCGAAACCTGATCCCCTCCCCCGCCCGAGCCGGCGTCGAAGTAGACGGGGGTCGGGATGGCGCCGTCAGCGAGGAGGGCCTCGACCGCACCCGTACGGGAAGGTGCCGAACTCCTCCGTCGTTCAGGTCCCACGCCCACTCACCACAGCCCGCCCCCTCCTAGCCGGACACCCGCCGGCCGGCCGCGGGTGCCGCTTCGATGATCGCGCCGCCCGGGCCCGCCTTCACCTGGTCGGTCAACGGGAGCGACCCCTCCGGGGTTCCACCGTGGTCAGGCTGGGGGGTGCTGTCGGGCTGGTCGGTCATGAGCAGGTCTCCAGCATCTCGGTCAGCTCCTTCCTCTCCGCCTCGGTCACGGTGGGCTGGTAGGGCGGCTCAGGTCGGTGGAACCGCACCTGGCCGGATCAGGTCAGGACCCCTTCCGTCCAGCTGAACCCCCTTCCCCCGCCTTCGCGGTGGGCCGAGAGTAGTGATCGCCGCCAGGGAGCAAAACGCGAACCGGTCGGCACCGCCGGAGAACACGAGACCGCCGGACGTGAATCCAGCGTCCGACGCGGCACACCGAGTGCGGGTCACCGAATGGGGACCACCGGCCACGACAGCCCGTCAGGCCGGAAGCACGTCCACGTCCTGGTCGGGAACAGCACAAGAGAAGGGAGTCGTGATGGCACAACGTTGGTAGCGGCACCGCGAATACGGCGTGCCGCCGGCTTTCCGCCCTCTTGGCAACAACCCTGATCAATTTCTCTTTCTAGGACTGTGATGAATTCACGCAATGCATGGAAGCGCATTCTGGGAACCACGACCGTGGCCGGCGCTCTGGCATGGGCC
>NZ_JBHXKA010000171.1:0-14116 GCF_042722885.1 Streptomyces sp. NPDC058401 | reverse complement strand
CAGCCGACCGGGGCCCTGGGCCTTTGCGTGCCGCCTCGGACCGTGCCCCGGCGCGTGGCCCGGACCGCGCGCCGGTCAGGCCCGGATCACGCCCGGGTCCAGCGCGGGCCCCCCGCGGCGGGGGCCGGCGGGGGTGCGGCTCCGTCCAGGCGCAGGCTTCGTAGCGTGGCGTCCGTTTCGCGCTGGAAGTGCGCGTAGGTGATCAGCCGTTCCCACAGCGGGTCGGGGCGGCCCGGCACGGTGGCCCCGCGCGCCTCCCACTCGCGGGCGAGCTGCTCGAAGACGACCGCGCCGCCCGAGGGGGCGGGGCTGCCCGACTGCTGCCGGGGAATGCCCCGTGCCATCGCGGCGGGGGCGCGCTCGGGTGCCCGGTGCCGGGCCGGGGACGGGGAGACGGCGTGTGGAGTGCCCATGCCCGCCCCAACGATTCTGCGGGCCCCCGGGTACGCCTCCGGGACCGGCGGGATGGAGTGCGCGGCCCGGGTGCGGGAGGCGTAGGTCCAGCCGGTCAGCCCAGCCGGGTGGGCGAGGAGGCGGCCGGGGCCAGGACGCGGGGGGTTCCGGTGCCGTCCGCCGGGACCGTCCAGATGTCCGTGGTGTCCACGGAGCCCTCGGCGGGCAGGGCGTAGGCCAGGGTCCGGTCGTCGAGCCAGAGCGCCTGATCGTCCACGCTGCGCTTCTCCGCCAGCGGCTGCTCCCGCAACGTGCGCAGATCCAGTACGTGTTCGCGCCACAGGGACGCACCGCGCTGCACCCGCTTCTTGTACGCGACCCGGGTCTCGTCGGGGGACAGGGACGGGCACTCGACGTTCGAGGCGAGGCTGGTGACGCTGCGCCGCGCCAGGGAACCCTTCACCAGGTAGGTCTGGTTGCCGGTGCCGAGGGTGGCGTAGAAGGTGTCGTCGTCCTTGGAGAAGGTGACGCCCCAGAAATTGGTGTCGTTCGCGCTGTAGGGACGGCCCTCCAGCTCGATGGCGAACTTCTCCAGGTCGGGTTCGAGCGCCCCCGTCCGGGTGTCCACGATCGAGGTCCGGGTGGAGAAGAACGCGGCGCCGTAGGACTCTCCGGCGACGAAGACCGTCCAGGCGGCGAAGTGTCCGCTCGGGGAGACCCGGGCCCGTGAGGGGGTGCCCGCGAGCGGGAACTCGCGCAGCGTGCGCAGTTCGGAGTCGACGATCAGGGCCCGGTTCTGCTGGGAGAGGGCCCCCGGCGAGGAACTCAGGCACACACCGGTGCCGGCCGCGGCGTAGAACCGCAGGCAGTTCAGTCCCGAGGCGGTCCGCGCGTCCTGCGGTGAGCGGTCCGGTACGGAGACGAGGGCGCCGCGGTGCGGGCCCTGGGCGCCGTTGAGGAAGGCCAGGCCGCCGCGCCGGTCGAGCGTGACCTTGCCCGGGGCGGCCGTCGGGTCGCCCGCGCGGGTCTGCTCGGAGCGGGTGGCGGCGCGCACCACCAGCACGCCGGCCACGCCTCCGAGGAGGAGCACGGCCAGGGCGAGTACGAGCAGCCGGCGTGAGCGGGTCATCGGGTTCCTCGGGTGTGCGGGGCCGGGGCGGTGGCGCCGTCCGGGGCCGTGGGGCGGAGCACGAAGCCGGCGACGGCCGCGCAGCAGCACAGGCCGGCCGCGGCGGCGGCGAGCGCCGGGCCCGAGCCCAGGGCCGTCCAGGCCGCGCCGAAGGCCAGCGAGCAGCCGAAGCGGGACAGGGCCTGGCCGGTGCCCACGAGCGCGATGCCGGTGGCCCGCAGCTTCGCGGGGACGGTCGCGGCGACGGCCGCCGGCAGCACCCCGTCGGTGGCGGCGTAGAACATGCCGTGCAGGGCGAGGACCAGGTAGGGGAGCGCGGGCAGGCCGGGAGCCCACAGGAGCAGCCCGTAACCGGCCAGCAGGAGGGCGTGCCCGGCGAGGAACACGGTGCGGCGTCCGATGCGGTCCGCCAGGGCGCCCACCGGGACGGCCAGCAGCAGGAACACGGCCGCGGTGCCCAGCGGGAGCAGCGGGAACCACCGCTCGCCGATGCCGGCGCGGTCCTGGAGCAGCAGGTACAGGAAGGCGTCGCTGACGGTGGTGAGTCCGAGCAGGGCGGCGCAGCCCGCCAGGGCGCGCAGCCGGGGCAGCCGCAGCAGGCCCAGCGCGTCGCGCAGGTTCACCGCGTCCGGTTTCGGGGCGGCGGCTTCGGGGGCGGAGGGCTTCCGCGGAGCCGGGACCGGGGGAGCGGCGGGTTTCGCGCGGGCGGGGCGCGGCTCCGCGCCGGACGGGACGAACAGCAGGAGCACCACGACGCCCAGGGCGGCCACGCAGGCGCTGACCCCGAAGACGGCGTCGTACCCGTCGACCGTCATGCTCAGGATGAAGAACGCGGCGAGCGGCCCCAGCAGGGCCCCGGTGGTGTCCATGGCGCGGTGCACGCCGAAGGCCCGACCCTGTAACCCGGGCGGCGTGGACAGGGAGATGAGTGCGTCGCGGGGGGCCGTGCGCAGGCCCTTGCCGGTGCGTTCCAGGGCCAGGATCAGCGCCACCGGTCCGAGGCTGTGGGCGAGCAGCAGCAGCGGTTTGCACGCTGCGGACAGCCCGTAGCCGATGCCGGCGATCAGCTTGTGGTTGCGGATCCGGTCGGCGAGGTGGCCGCCGGTCAGCTGAACCAGCGCGCTGACCCCGTTGTAGAGCCCGTCGAGGGCGCCGAAGCCGAGCGGGCTCAGGCCGAGTCCGGCGATGAGGTAGAGCGGCAGGACGGCGGTGACCATCTCGGAGGAGACGTCGGTGATCAGGCTGACGGTGCCCAGTGCGAGGACGGTCGAGGCGACCGCGGGTCCGCGGACGGGCGAGCCGTCGGCGGTGGCCTTCGCCTCCTCGGGCGCGGAGCGGTCCGCGAGGTACATGCTTTTCGAACTCCCGGTCCGGCGTCTGAACGGTGAGCCAGTCGTACGTGCGAATGGCACCCTAATGGTTGTACGGGCCAACTGGGCGGGATATGGCCGGATTCGGCCGCAGGGCCCGGCAGCCAGGCCGCTCAGCCCTGCCGGCTGCTCTCGTCGCGCAGCCAGGTGGAGAAGTCCCCGCTCCGGATGGCCTTGCGGGAGCCCCGGCGGGCCGCGAGGGCCGCCACGACGAACACCAGCACCCCGGGGAGCAGCCGCGGCTGGGCCCGGAGCAGCGCCCGGAGGTCTCCCGTACCGGTGCGTGCGGACGGCGGGGGCGGGGTCGGCCCGGCAGCCTGGGGGGTCGGTCCGGCAGCCTGCGGGGCCGGCTCGGAAGTCTGCGCGGCCGGCCCGGAAGTCTGCGCGGCCTGGAACCGCTCCAGTTCGGCGGAGGAAGTCGCCGCCCGGACCCGGCGTTTGATGAGATCGCCCCAGGTGCGCGGCGGGAGGACCACGACCCTCGCCGACTCCACCACCCGCCGCTCACCCGGCGCGAAGGCCAGGGACGCGGCCAGGTCGTCGGCCATGAGCGGCGGCAGGGCGGCGAGCCGGGCGTGCCCCGGTTCGGTCACCGCGATGACCCCGCGCCCGAACAGTCCCTCGCGGACCGCGGGCAGCAGCTGCCAGACCCGGTAGTAGGCCCGGACGGGCCAGGCACAGCCGGTAAGCGGAATGTCCCGGCCGGGGGCCGCGGCGAGCAGGGCCGGGCTGCCGGAGAGGGCCTCGGTGAGGGCCCGTACGTCGGCCGCGCCGACCACCACGTCGGCGTCCACGTAGAGCCGGGGGAAGCCGTGCGCGTGCTCGTCGCCCACCCGAAGTGCCTGATGTTTGGACGGAGTCGGGATCTCGACCACCCGTACGCGGGGGCCTCGGGCGGCGGCCACCGCGGCGGTGTCGTCCGTACAGCCGTTGCACACCACGACGATGTCGGGCCCCTGGGCCGGGGCCTCGGTCAGGAGCGCGTCGAGGAGCCGGCCGATGACCCGGCTCTCGTTGTGCGCCGGGATCACGATGCTGGTCACCCCGGAAGTATGCACGGTCGAACGCCCGTACCGACCGTTTCCTCCAACTCTCCCCGGGGGTACGCCCAGTGGTCTAGATTGAACGCAGCCGGTGGGATTCGGCGTGTTTCGGCAACGCTGTGATCCACGCTGCAATCCAGTCGGCGCAGGGTAGTTGGGGCAGGTTACGGGTTCGGCGGCTTGGGGGAACAGGCCGCCTGTCCGTGGTCGGCCGGCGCTAGGGGTGCCGGACGGCCGGGGGGCGGAAGTACGTGGAACACGTACGGCATCGGTCGTGGGGGCCATCACCGTCGGACGGGTCACGCACGGGTCGCACAGGCGCCCGGCTTGCCCGCGACGGCACCCCCTTCCTTCGCACGCGTCCCGGCCATGGGTCGTCGACACGCCTGCGGGCGTGCGCGGAAGGAAAGGGAATGCTGTGAAGGACACCGCGAAGGACACCGCGAAGGACGCCACGGGGGCACGTGCGGGCGCGGAACGGACCGAGCCGTTAGGGGTCGCCGTCGTCGGAGCGGGCTACTGGGGCCCCAATCTCGTCCGCAACTTCCAGTCCAGTCCGGAGTTCAGGCTCCGCTGGCTCTGTGATCTGAACGTCGACCGGGCCCGTCAGGTGCTCGGCGGCTACTCGACGGTCCAGGCGACCGCCGACTACGCGGCGGTCCTGGCCGACCCGGAGGTCGAGGCCGTCGCCGTGGCCACACCGGCCGGCACCCACCTCGACGTCGCCCTGGCCGCCCTGCGCGCCGGCAAGCACGTCCTCGTGGAGAAGCCGCTCGCCGCCACCTACGAGGACGGACTGCGGCTGGTGAACGAGGCCGAGGAACGCGGCCTCACCCTGATGTGCGACCACACCTACTGCTACACCCCGGCCGTGGCCCGCATCCGGGACATGGTGCGCTCCGGCGAACTCGGCGACATCCAGTTCGTGGACTCGGTCAGGATCAACCTCGGGCTGGTCCAGAAGGACATAGACGTCCTGTGGGACCTGGCCCCGCACGACCTCTCGGTGCTCGACTTCATCCTCCCGGACAACGTCCACCCGGTCGCCGTCGCCGCGCACGGGGCGGATCCGATCGGGGCCGGCCAGTCCTGCGTGGCCTATCTGACGCTCCAGCTCAACACCGGCGCCATCGCGCACGTCCACGTCAACTGGCTGTCCCCGGTGAAGGTCCGCACCACGATGGTCGGCGGCTCCAAGCGCACGCTGGTGTGGGACGACCTCAACCCCACGCAGCGGGTCGCGGTGTTCGACCGCGGCGTGGACCTCACGGCCCCGCAGGAGATCGGCGCGGACGAGCGCCGCGACATGCTCGTCTCCTACCGGACCGGCGACATGGTGGCTCCCGCGCTCGGCGAGAAGGAGGCCCTGCGCAGCATGGTCGAGGAGTTCGCCGCGTCGATCAGGACGGGGCGGCCGCCGCTCACCGACGGCCGGGCCGGGCTGCAGGTGCTCGACATCCTCGAAGCAGCCTCCCGGAGCCTGGAGTTCAAGGGCGCCGTCGTCGGACTGCGCACCGGACGTTGAGCGTTGACGACGCCGCCCGGTCCGCCGCCGCGTGCGGCGCACCGGGCACAGCAGGGAAGACCATGACCGACTCAGTAGGGGCAGGGCGTTGAGCAGCGTACGAGGCAAGAGGATTCTGGTCACCGGCGGAGCGGGCACGATCGGCTCGCACCTGGTGGACCTGCTGGTGGACAAGGGGGCACGCGAGATCGTCGTGCTCGACAACTTCGTACGGGGACGCACCGCCAACCTGGCCCGCGCCCTGCCGAGCGGCGTGGTCGACCTGGTCGAGGGCGACATCCGGGACATATCCGCGGTGCGCAAGGCGACCGAGGGAGCCGACCTGGTCTTCCACCTGGCGGCGATCCGGATCACCCAGTGCGCCGAGGAGCCGAGGCTGGCCAACGAGGTGATGGTCGACGGGACCTTCAACGTGCTGGAGGCCGCCGCGGCCGCCGGCGTGGGCAAGGTCATCGCCTCGTCCTCGGCCTCGGTCTACGGGATGGCCGAGTCCTTCCCGACCACCGAGCGCCACCACGCGTACAACAACGACACCTTCTACGGGGCCGCCAAGGCCTTCAACGAGGGCGTGCTGCGCAGCTTCCACGCCATGTACGGGCTGGACTACGTCGCGCTGCGCTACTTCAACGTGTACGGCCCCCGGATGGACATCCACGGGCTGTACACCGAGGTGCTGATCCGGTGGATGGAGAAGATCGCCGCGGGCGAGCCGCCCCTGATCCTCGGCGACGGCACCCAGACCATGGACTTCGTCGACGTCCGGGACATCGCCAGGGCCAACCTGCTGGCCGCCGAATCGGACCTGACCGACGAGGTGTTCAACGTCGCGAGCGGCTCCGAGACCAGCCTGCTCGACCTGGCGAACGGCCTCCTGGAGGCCATGGGAGCCGAGGGTCTGGCGCCGGAACACGGACCGGCCCGCGCGGTGAACGGGGTGACCCGCCGGCTCGCGGACACCTCACAGGCCGCCGAGCGGCTCGGCTTCACGGCCGAGATCGACCTGCGCAGCGGGCTGCGGGACCTGGTCGAGTGGTGGCGGGCCGAGCGCGTGGCCGACGCAGAAGCCGCTGCCGCGCAGGCCGGCCGATGAGCGCCCACGACGCCGGCGCCGGCCCGGCGGCCGCTCCGGCCCACGAGGCCGCCGCCGACCCCGTGGCTGCGCCCGCCCGGATCCCCGTCATGATCCCGTGGCTCGGCGAGGACGAGGCGCGGGCCGCCTCCGACGCGGTCCTGTCGGGCTGGGTGGCCCAGGGACCCAGGGTCGCGGAGTTCGAACGGGCCTTCGCCGAGCGGGTCGGGGCGGAGCACGGCATCGCGGTGAGCTCCTGCACCACCGCCCTGCACCTCTCGCTCATCGCCCTGGACCTCGGTCCGGGCGACGAGGTCGTCGTCCCCTCGCTGTCCTTCATCGCCACGGCCAACGCGGTGCGCTACGTGGGCGCGCAGCCGGTGTTCGCGGACGTCGAGGAGGCCACCGGGAACCTGACCCCGGCCACCGTGGACGCCGTCGTCACCCCGCGCACCAAGGCGGTGATCGCCGTCCACCAGGGCGGGGTCCCGGCCGACGTGCACGCCCTGCGCGCCGCCTGCGCCGACCGGGGCCTCGCCCTGGTGGAGGACGCCGCCTGCGGCATCGGTGCCACGGTCGGCGGCAAATCGGTCGGGCAGGGCGCGCTGCTGGCCGCCTGGTCCTTCCACCCCCGCAAGGTGATCACCACCGGCGAGGGCGGCATGGTGACCACGGACAACGCCGACTGGGCCGAGCGGCTGCGCCGGCTGCGCGAGCACGGCATGAACGTGTCGGCGGCGCAGCGGCACGCGAGCAGCAAGCCGATCGCCGAGGCCTACCTGGAGGTCGGCTACAACTTCCGGATGACCGACATCCAGGCCGCGGTCGGCCTGGTGCAACTGGGCAAGCTCGACGAGATCGTGGCCCGTAGGCGGTTCCTCGCCGCCCGGTACGCGCAGCTCCTCGCCGGGGTCCCGGGCCTGACCCCGGTCCGGGACCCCGCGCACGGCGAGGGGAACTTCCAGTCGTACTGGGTGCTCCTGGCCGAGGAGTTCCCCGTCGGCCGCGACGAGCTGCTCGCGGCGCTGGCCGGGGCCGGGATCTCGGCCCGGCGCGGGATCATGGCCTCCCACCTGGAGCCGGCGTACGCCGGGCACGGTGCGGCGGCCCTGCCGGTGACCGAGCGGATCACCAAGGATTCGCTGATCCTGCCGCTGTTCCACACCATGACCGAGGAGCAGCAGGACCGGGTGGTGGCGGTGCTGCGCGAACAGGCCGGCGGATGAGCGGCCCGGACGGCGGTACCGAGCCCGCCGGCCGGAGCGCTCCGGCCGGCGAGGACCTGCTGATCGTCGGCGCCGGCGGCTTCGCCCGGGAAGCCGCGCAGGCCGTACGGGACGCGGCCGCCGTCGACCTGGCGGCCGGCCGGGCCCCGCGCTGGCGGCTCGCCGGACACCTGGACGACGACCCGGCGCTGCACGGCCGGGAGGTCGACGGGGTCCCCGTCCTGGGCGGCAGCGCCCTGGTGCACGAACGCCCGGACGCCCGCGTCGTGGTCTGCGTCGGCAGCCCCCGCGACTACGGGGTGCGGGCCCGCCTCGTGCGGCGCCTGGCGCTGCCCGAGGGCCGGTACGCCACCGTGGTCCACCCCACGGCGGCGGTCTCCGGCTCCTCGGTGCTCGGGCCGGGCACGGTGGTGCTCGCGCACTGCGCACTGACGGCGGCGGTACGGGTGGGAGCCCACGTGGCGGTCATGCCGCACGTGGTCCTCACCCACGACGACGAGGTCGGGGACTTCGCGACCCTGGCCTCCGGGGTCCGCCTCGGCGGCGGGGTACGGCTGGGGCGCGGCGCCTACGTGGGCGCCGGCGCACTGGTCAGGGAGTACACGAAGGTCGGCGCCTGGTCGCTGACCGGGATGGGAAGCACGGTCCTGGCCGACGTGCCGGCCGGTGAGGTGTGGGCCGGGAGCCCCGCCCGCCGGCTTCGCGAGGCGGGGGGCCCGGCGCTCGAAGAGCTGCGGGCCGATGGGGCCGATGGGGCCGATGAGTCGAAGTACGGCCGCAGGCCGGAGACACGGATGGAGAGCACCACCGCATGAACCAGATACCGCTCGTCGACCTGAAGGCCGCGCACGCCGAGGTCGCGGACGAATTACGTGCGGGATTCGACCGCGTACTGGCCGACACCGCCTTCATCGGCGGCGAGGAGGTACGGGCCTTCGAGCGCGAGTACGCGGCCTTCGGCGGGGTCGGACACTGCGTCGGCGTGGCCAACGGCACCGACGCCCTGGAACTGGCCCTGCGGGCGAGCGGGGTGGGCGTCGGCGACGAGGTCGTGCTGCCCGCGAACACCTTCATCGCCACCGCCGGCGCCGTGGCCCGGATCGGCGCCCGGCCGGTCCTGGCCGACTGCCTCCCCGACACCCTGCTGCTCGACCCGCAGGCCGCGCTCGACGCGGTGACCAAGGCCACCCGCGCGGTGGTCCCGGTCCACCTGTACGGACAGTGTGCCGACACCTCCGCGCTGGCCGCGGGCCTGCCCTCGTACGCCCGGCTCGTCGAGGACGCCGCGCAGAGCCAGGGCGCCTCCCGGGAGGGCCGCACCCCCGGCAGCGGCGGGATCGCCGCGACCAGCTTCTACCCGGGCAAGAACCTGGGCGCCTACGGGGACGCGGGCGCGGTGGTGACCGACGACGAGGAGGCCGCCGACCTGGTCCGGGCGCTGGCCAACCACGGCGGCGTCGCCAAGTACCGGCACGACGTGGCCGGTTTCAACAGCAGGCTCGACGGTCTGCAGGCCGTCGTGCTCCGGGCCAAGCTGGCCCGGCTCGCCGGGGGCAACGAGGCCCGCCGGGCCGCCGCCGCCCGCTACGACGGGCTGCTCGCGGACCTGGCGGCGACGGGACGCCTCACCCTGCCGGTGACGGCGCCGGGCAACGTCCACGTATGGCACCTGTACGTCATCCGGGTCAGCGGTGCGGACCGCGACGCGGTCGTCGGCAAGCTCAACGCGGAGGGCATCGGCGCGGGCGTGCACTATCCGGCCCCGGTCCACCTCACCCCGGCCTTCGCCCACCTCGGGCACGGCCGCGGGGCCTTCCCGCACGCCGAACTGGCCGCCGACCGGATGCTCTCCCTGCCGCTCTTCCCGCAGATCACCGCCGCCCAACAGCAGCGGGTCGTGGATGCGCTCTCAGCAGCGCTGCGCTGACGCTCCGGCGTCGAATCACCAAGCCCCTCCCAAATGAGGTTCGGATGAACAGAAGGAAAAGGCTGCTGCGGTACGGGCTCTTCACCGTGGTGGCAGCGCTGATGGCGGCGGCGCTGCCGCCATCGGTGGCGGTCGCGGCGGACCCGTGCGGCCCCGGCTCCAACGCGATCGTGTGCGAGAACTCCAAGGCGGGCACGCCGATGTCCGACTGGTTCGCACCCAGCGCCTACGGCGACATCAAGGGCTTCCCGGCCCAGACGAGCGTCCAGGCGGGCGAGACCCTGCAGTTCAAGGTCCAGTCGCCCACCGCCTACAAGGTCTCGGTCTACCGGCTCGGCCACTACGGGGGCGACGGGGCCCGCCTGATGTCCACCCCGGCCCAGGCGGCCCAGACGTACCCGGCCAACTTCCCCCAGGGCGGCAACCCGAAGAGCTGCACCACCAAGCCGTCCACCGGCCTGGTCGACTGCGGCAACTGGCCGGTCACCTCGACCTGGACGGTGCCCTCCGACGCCGTCTCCGGCCTCTACATAGCCAACTTCGACCAGGCGGACGGCAACGGGGTCATGCCCTACCCGTTCGTGGTCCGCAACGACGCCAGCCACTCCGACATCGTCGTGCAGACGGCGGACCAGACCTGGCAGGCGTACAACAACTACGGCGGCCAGGACCTCTACGACGGCGGCGGCCCGGCCCCCGACGGCCGTGCCTACGAGGTCAGTTACAACCGGCCGATGGACATCGGCGGCGAGAACGGGATCTACGGATCCGAGTACCAGATGGTCGCCTGGCTGGAGCGCAACGGGTACGACGTCAGCTACATGTCCGGCATCGACATGTCGACCAAGGGCGCGACCCAGCTGCAGAACCACAAGGTGTTCATGTCCTCGGGGCACGACGAGTACTGGACCCAGGACCAGTTCACCAACGCACTGAACGCACGGCACGCAGGCGTCAACCAGACCTACTTCGCCGGCAACGAGGTCTTCTGGAAGACCCGCCTGGCCCCCAGCATCGACGGGGCCAACACCGCCAACCGGACCCTGGTCTGCTACAAGGAGACCAAGCTCTCCTTCCCGCAGCCCAACGGCATCCCCGACCCGAGCGGGATCTGGACGGGCACCTTCATGGACCCGGCCAGCTCCACGAACGGCCGGCCCTACCAGCCGCAGAACCAGGTCACCGGCTCGCTGTTCAGCGTGAACGGCTACCGGAGCGACGCGATCACCGTCCCCGGCGCCTACGCCAAGATGCGGCTGTGGCGGAACACCACCGTCGCGAACCTGACCCCCTCCCAGACCGCCACCTTCCCCGTCGGCACCCTCGGCTACGAGTGGGACAGCGACGTGGAGGACGCGGCCCGTCCGCCCGGGCAGATCGCGATGTCGTCCACCACGGTGGACATCACCGACGGCAAGTACCGCCTCGACTACGGGAACACGTACGGCAACGGGACCGCGACGCACAGCCTGGTCGCCTTCCGGGACCAGACCTCGGGCGCCCTGGTCTTCGGCTCCGGCACCGTGCAGTGGTCCTGGGGCCTGACCAACATGCCGACCGGAAACCCGGACGACGCGGTGGTCACTGAGGACAAGCGGATGCAGCAGGCGACGGTCAACATCTTCGCCGACATGGGGGTCCAGCCCAAGTCGCTGCAGAGCAACCTGCTCCTGGCCACCGCCTCCGCGGACCACACCGGCCCGGCCATCACCGTGACCAGCCCCGCGGCGAACGCCACGGTGCCCGCCCTGCGTCCCGTGACCATCACGGGCACCGCCACCGACAGCGGCGGCGGGGTCGTGGCCCGCGTGGAGGTCTCCACCGACGGCGGAACCACCTGGAAGGCCGCCACCGGAGTCGCCTCCTGGAACTACAAGTGGACCCCGACCGTGCCCGGTCCCGCGCAGATCAAGGTCCGCGCGGTGGACGACAGCGTGAACATCGGCGCCACCACCACCGTGCCGCTGACCGTGGGACCCCAGCAGTGCCCCTGCACCGTCTGGCCCGCCGCGGCCGTGCCGGGCACCGTCAACGCCGGTGACGGCAGCGCCGTGGAACTCGGCGTGAAGATCCGCTCCTCGGCGCCCGGTTCGATCACGGGCGTCCGCTTCTACAAGTCCCCGGCCAACACCGGCACCCACACGGGCAGCCTGTGGAGCAGCTCCGGCCAGCGCCTGGCGACGGGCACCTTCACCAACGAGACGGCATCGGGCTGGCAGCAGCTCAACTTCTCCTCGCCGATCCCCGTCAAGGCCAACACCACCTACGTCGCCTCCTACTTCGCCCCCAACGGCGGATACTCCTTCGACACCACCTTCGCCTCGGCCGACGCCGGGCTGGCCCCGCTCACCGCACTGAAGAGCGGCACCGACGGCGGCAACGGCGTCTACCGCTACAGCGGCACCGGCGGGTTCCCGTCCACCGCCTCCTCCGGCAGCAACTACTGGGTGGACGCGGTCCTGGACACCGCCACCGCGAGCACGACGCCCCCGACCGTCACCTCGACCAGCCCGCAGTCCGCGGCGACCGGCACCGCGATCACCGCGACGGTGAAGGCCACCTTCAACACCGCCGTCGACGCCGACACCCTGGTGTTCACCGTCAAGGACCCCGGCGGCGCCACCGTCCCGGGCAGCAAGGTCCTCGACATCTCCAACGTCGCCACCTTCACCCCGTCCACCGAACTGCTGCTGGGCACCACCTACACGGCATCGGTCCAGGCCGAAGACCTGTGGGGCAACGCCATGGCCGCACCGGTCACCTGGAACTTCACCACCAGCACGAGCCCGCCGGCGGTGAACTGCCCCTGCACCCTGTGGGGTCCGAACGCCACCCCGAGCACCGCCAACGTCGGCGACGACACCAACTCCGTGGAACTGGGCACCCGTTTCCAGTCCACGGTCGGCGGCTACGTCACCGGCGTCACCTTCTACAAGGGGCCCGGGAACACCGGCACCCACACCGGAAGCCTCTGGGCGGCCGACGGCACCCTCCTGGCCACCGGGACCTTCGGCAGCGAAACCCTGTCCGGCTGGCAGCAGTTGCACTTCACCACCCCGGTGGCCATCACCGCGAACACCGAGTACGTGGCCTCGTACCACGCGCCGAACGGCAAGTACTCCGTGGACGGCGGCTACTTCGCCGCCGCGCACCGCTCCTACCCGCTCGTGGCCCCGGCCGACGGCGGCGGCGCGGGCAACGGCAACGGCCTCTACAAGTACGGGTCGGCCACGGTCTTCCCGAACAACACCTTCGGATCGGTGAACTACTGGGTCGGCCCGGTCTTCACCACCACGGCCCCCGCCGGACTCACGGAGGGACCCACGGAGGTGTCCGGCCAGTGAGCACCGTCAGCGTGGTGATCCCCTGCTACAAGTACGGCCACTTCCTGGCCGACTGCGTCAAGAGCGTCCTGGACGAACAGGAAGGCGTCGACGTACGGGTACTGATCATCGACGACGCCTCTCCCGACGACTCCGCCGACGTCGCACGCGCCCTCGCGGCCGCCGACCCGCGGATCGAAGTCCGGGTCCACGAGAAGAACCAGGGCCACATCGCCACCTACAACGAGGGCCTGCTGGAGTGGGCGGACGGGGACTACGTAGCCCTGCTCTCCGCCGACGACCGGCTGGTCCCCGGCGCCCTGGTGCGCGCCGCGGCCCTGCTCGACGCCCACCCGGAAGCCGGCTTCGCCTACGGCAGGCCGCTGCGGTTCCAGCACGGCGGGCCGCTGCCCGCGGCCCGCACCCGGTCCACCGGATCGGTGGTCTACCCCGGGCGGTGGTGGCTGGAGCGGCGCTTCCGGGAGGGCACCGGATGCATCACCTCGCCCGAGGTGGTCGTGCGCACCAGCCTCCAGCGGAAGGTCGGGGGCTACGACCCGGACCTTCCGCACGCCGGGGACATCGAGATGTGGATGCGGCTCGCCGCCCACGCCGACGTGGGCTACGTCAGGGGCGCCGACCAGGCCTTCTACCGGGTCCACGGCAACAACATGTCCACCACCGACTTCGGTGGGCAGCTCGACGACCTGCGCCAGCGCCTCGTCGCCTTCGACTCGGTGCTGGAGAAGTGCGGCGGACTGCTCCCGGAGGCGGGCCGGCTCTCGACCGCGGCCCGCACCCGGCTCGCCCGGTACGCCCTGCGGCGTGCCTACCGGGCCTACGACCGCGGACGCACCGGGGTGGTCCCGGTCGAGGAACTGGAGGCCTTCGCCGCCCAGTGCCTGCCGCAGTACACCTCGCTCGCCGAGTACGGGGCCCTGCGCCGGCGCCGGCGGATCGGGGCCCGCGTGATGCCGTACCTCCAGCCGCTCGTGCTGTCGGCCGTCGCCGACCGGGGGCGCGAATGGCTCTGGTGGCAGTCCTGGAAGCGCCGAGGGATCTGATGACACCGCACCACCGCCCCGAACCAGGGGCGTTGGCGGCCGGGCGG
>NZ_JBHXKA010000170.1:0-14381 GCF_042722885.1 Streptomyces sp. NPDC058401 | reverse complement strand
GGGTCTGGGGCGGAGCCCCAGGGGGTCCGGGCAGAGCCCGGGGACACACCCAGCCCCGCCGGCGTTTGAGGCGCGGGTCCGGGCAGCGCCCGGGGAACGGAGGAAGGGCGGGTAGGGGACTCCGCCCCGCAGGGCCGTCCACCCGCACCCGGAGCCGGACCGAACCGGAACGGGAACCGGAACCGGAACCGGAACCCAAGCGGGCCCGGCCCGCCTACCGGATCTCGAGGATCTTCTCCCGCATCGCGTACACCACCGCCTCCATCCTGGAGTGCAACTGCAGCTTCTCCAGAATGTTCCGCACGTGGTTCTTCACCGTGTTCTCGGAGATGAACAACTCCTTCGCGATGTCGCGGTTGTTCATCCCGGTGGCCACCAGCTTCAAGACCTCGAGCTCACGATCAGTCAGCCGCGGCGCCGGCACCAGCCGCCGCTCGTCCGTCCGCTGGATCATCGACTTGAACTCCGTCAGCAGCTTCGACGCCATCGACGGACTGATCTGCGACTGCCCGTCCGCCACCGCCCGGATCGCCGTGGCGACCTCGTCCGTGGAGATCTCCTTCAGCAGGTACCCGGTGGCCCCCGCCTTGATCGCGTCGTAGAGGTCCGCCTCCTCGTCGCTGATCGTCAGCATGATGATCTTCGCGGAGGGTGCCACCTCCTTGATCGAGGTGCACGCCTCGATCCCGCCCCGCCGCGGCATCCGCACGTCCATCAGGATGATGTCCGGCAGCAGGTCGGCCGCCTTGTCAACGGCCTCCGCCCCGTCACCCGCCTCGCCGACGACCTGGATGTCCTCCTCCTGCGCGAGGACGATCTCCAGCCCGCGCCGGAACAGCGCGTGGTCGTCGACCACGAGCACCCGGATCGGCTCTGCCACGCGGTCCTCCTCACGGCAGCCCGCACCGTTGTCGTCTCGCACCGGCCCGAAGCTGTCGGCCATCGTTCCTCCCCCTGCACCACGGTGCTGAGCTGCTGGGTCAATCCGACGAGAGCGGTCGCCGGCTGACTGCCCGACATGATTCCATGCCCGCGTAACCGAACGGGTTCCGACGATTACAGGCCGACCCATACAAGCCAACGTTCCGGAGCCGTCACCACACACGAGTGCCCCCGCGCCCGCCTGGGCGAACGCGGGGGCACCACACTGGCACCGCACGGACCTCCGGAATCAGTCCGGAATCAGTCCGGAATCAGCGGCTCAGCCTCCCAGCGCGCCACCCGCGCCCGCACCGTCGAGCTCACCCGAGCTGGAGGCGGCATCGGAGGCGTTGAGGTGGATCACGCCGTAGTCGTAACCGTGGCGCCGGTAGACGACGCTCGGCATCTTGGTGTCGGAATCGACGAACAGGTAGAAGTCGTGACCGACCAGTTCCATCTCGTACAGGGCCTGGTCGAGCGACATGGGTGAGGCCGAGTGGGTCTTCTCGCGAACGACGAGCGGGCCGTCGCCCTGCACTTCCAGCGATCCGATCCTGGTGGTCGGGACCGCGTCCGTCTTCTCGCCGTTGACCGGCTCGCCGTTGCCGTTGAGAGTGGCGGCGTCCGGGACCACGTCGGCCACCTCGGCCGCCGAGATCCGTCCCGCGCCGCGCCGCGTGTAGCGCTTGTCGTGCTGCTTGCGCAGCCGGGCCTCCAGCTTGTCCTGAGCGAGGTCGAGCGCCGCGTACGCGTCGGCGGCGGAAGCCTCGGCACGAATCACCGGGCCCCGCGAACGCAGGGTGATCTCCACGCGGTCGGAACGGTCGGCCTGGCGCGGGTTGTGCTCCTTGGACACCTCGACGTCCAAGCTGATCACCTTCGCGTCGAGCTTCTGGATCCGCTCGGGATTCAGCTTCTCGGCCACGTGCTTGCGGAACCGGTCGGGCACCTCGGTCTTGCGGCCCTTGACGACGATGTCCACGCAGAACTCCGTTCCCGGATAGCTCCGCCTCAGGGGCGAAGCGTCTCCCTTTCGCACCAGACCCCGGTGAACACCGGAGCCTCGGACTTGGCGACTTCCACCTCCTCCTCCCCCATCGGCAAGATCTACACCCCACCGACTTCGGAGTCGAGGGACAACCTCTGACACGAAGTTTTCGAAACGTGACGACGCTCGAAACGTGCGCTCCGATGCGTGGGGCCCAAGGTTCGCCAATTCCTTACAACCGAACATATCCCTCTATGCCGGTTGTCGGCACCCGCTACCGGAACGTACCTCCGTTCAGGTGGCCGTTCCCTCTTACTACCTGCAACGATGCGCCTTCCCTTCCAGTTCCAAATCTATTCACGAGTTTCTTGCTCTGTTCGAGTTGCACCCGTGCCGGGGGGCGCGAAGGAGTCCGCCGGCGCGGCCACCACGGCGGCCGCCAGAGCCGCCCCCACCGCCCCGCCCGCCGCCCCGCCCGGTGCCCCGATCCCGGCCGCGCGCAGCGCCCGCGCAGCCTCCGCCAGGGTGGATCCGGTGGTGACGAGGTCGTCCACGATGACGATCCGGGCGGCGCCCGCCGTCAGCCGGCCGGCGCCGGGCCGCGCCTCCAGGGCCCCCGCGAGGTTCTCCCGGCGCTGGGCCGCCCCCAGGCCCGCCTGGTCGGCCACCGCCCGCCGCAGCCGCAGTACGGGCACCACGCGCGCGGGCACGCCCTCCCGCCGCAGCCGCGCCGAGGCGGCCAGCGCGATCCTGCGCCCCGGATCGTGCCCGCGCGCCCGCACCCGGTGCCGCGCGGAGGGCACGGGAACCAGGACCACGCCCCCTCCCCCGGCCCCGGAGACCCCGGCACCGGAGACCCCGCCCGCGCGGACCGCGGCCGCCAGGGCGGCGCCGAGGACGGCGGCCAGCGGCAGTGCCCCGCGCTCCTTGTGGGCCAGTACGACGGCCCGTACGGCCTCCCGGTACGCGGTGGCCGCATGGACCGCGGGCAGCCCCGCCGGGCACGGAGACGGCCGTACGGGGCCCGCCCCGGCCCCACTGAGCGCCGACCGGCAGGCTCCGCACAGCACCGCGCGCCCGGTACCGCAGCCGGCGCACCCGGCCGGCAGCACCAGCCCGGCCAGCTCACCGGCGAGCACCCGCCACCACTCCCGCATGACATCCACCCTGCCGGGCCCGGACGGCACTCCACCACCCCTGTGGACAACCACCGGGGACGGCCCGCACGGCCCGTGGGCCCGCCGCCGTCAGCCCGGGTAGACCGGTGCCCGCCCGCCGGCCACCACCGTGCGCCACTGCGCCCCCGGCGGCAGCCAGACGATGCCGTCCTCCAGGGACTCGGCGACCACCGGCTTCTTCTCGTCCTCGCTCGCGGCCACCGCCACCAGCCCGGTCGCCCCGGGCAGCCCGGCCCCGACCATGGAGCCGTCGGCCAGCAGGTAGCGGGCCTGTACGACCATGCCGCTCTCCCGGCCCACCACCAGCAGCCGGCCCCGCGGCGCCCAGCTCATCGCCGCCACGTCCGCCAGCTGCGGAGCGGCCGGGCGCAGCTCGCGCACCGAGACGGCGGAGACGTCGCCCTTCGCGTCGGGCCGCTCGATCCGTCCGTTGTAGAGGTACTTGCGGCTCTCCCGCTGCACCAGCAGCGCGATCCGCACCCCGTCGGGGGAGGCCTTCAGCCCCGTGATCCGCCCGCCGGCCAGCCCGGACACCTCGACCCGTTCGGGGGTCCCGGTGCCGCCGGGCAGCCGCCACAGTGTCGGGTCCTGCGGGTCGG
Source organism: Streptomyces sp. NPDC058401 (assembly GCF_042722885.1). Classification (NCBI taxonomy): domain Bacteria; kingdom Bacillati; phylum Actinomycetota; class Actinomycetes; order Kitasatosporales; family Streptomycetaceae; genus Streptomyces; species Streptomyces sp. NPDC058401. The sequence goes on along the minus strand of NZ_JBHXKA010000170.1, from coordinate 10,695 downwards.
GGTCCGCGACCCACAGGTCTCCCGCCGCGTCCCAGGTCGGGGTGGTGAGCCCGTTGGGCTTGGCCCCCTTGGTCGTCAGCAGGGGCGGCGGCATCGCGCCGGCGGTGGTCAGGTTGACGACGTACAGCCCGTGCCCGTCCTCGGAGACGACCGCGGCACGCTTCTCGTCGTAGGACACGGCGGCGGAGCCCACTTTGAAGGCCGGGTTCCCGGACAGCGGCCCGGGGACCGGTGACGGCGGGTCCTGCTGGTCCTCGCGGTTGGGGTCCAGGTTCAGCCGCTGCAGCCGGTTCTCGGCGTCCACGTAGTACTGGTGGCCGGGCGAGGGCGGCCGGTTCGCGAGCACGGCCGCGGCCGCCTCGGACACCTGGCAGCGGGTGGTGCCGTCGGAGCGCACGACGTCGACCCGGTCGACCCGGGAACCCGTCAGGTCCTTGACCGTGTAGAGGAGTTGGGTCGCCATCCGCTGGCACTGCGCCTCGTCGACGTCGTCCGCGTTCTTGTTCAGCGGCACGCGCAGCGTGTTCTGGCCGTCGATCGAGAGGGACTTGGTGCCTTCGCGCAGTTCCGTACCGGTCGGGAAGCTCGAAGTGACCACCGGACCGAGCCACTTGGAGGGGCCGTCCAGCAGCGAGGTGACGGTCTGGGTGGTGGGGTCCATCCGGGAGTCGGGGTCACTGCGCTGGCGCACGTAGACGGGGTCGGCGACGAGCGTGGCGCCCGCGAAGTAGTACTTGTTGACCGGCCGGTAGATGCGCTGGAAATCGGACTCGCTGAGGACCAGGCTGCTGGGCGGGGTCGCGATCCGCCAGTGCTTGTCCTCCTGCGTGAGCTGGAGGAACTCCTCGTAGCGCCGGTCGCCGGTCTCCGGCTGGTACGCGCTGCGCTCGTCCACCGTGGCCAGCAGCTTGCCCGCGATCTTGAACCGGGGGGCCGCCGGGTCCTTCTCGCCCTGTACGGAGAACCGGTCGAGGCCGGAGGAGAGCACGGTGACCGCCGAGCCGGGGTTCCACTTCTCCGCCGCGTCCTTGGTGAGGTACTTGCGGGCGGTCTGCAGATGCGGATCGTCGCTGGTCATGGCCTCCAGGAAGCCGTCGACGATCTCCTGCGGGCTGGCCTTGTCGTCCGGCGGCACGCCGAAGACGCGGACCTGGGAGTCCACGCCCTGAGAGGCCTCCACGGGACGGATCTCGCCGTGGTCGGGCATGGAGGCGCAGCCGGCGAGCAGCAGCCCGGCCGCGCCGAGGGCGCAGGCCCTGAGGGCGCGCGGCATGCGCCGGCGCGGCTGGCCCGGCTCAGCGCCCATGCGATCCACCCGCCCCGCCCGCTGCACCCGCTCCGCCCGACGCACCCGTTCCACCCGCTCCGCCGGTTCCACCGCTGCCACCCTCTCGGTCGGTTGCTCCCGCCGTCCCGCCGGACCCGGACCGCGCGTTCGCCGCCCCGCCCCCGGAACCGTTCGTCTGCTCCGCCGGCCGGGTCACGACCCGCGCCCCGTTGCCCGGCAGCGCCGTCGGGTCGGCCGGTACGGGCATCGCACCCGCGACCGGGGACCTCGGCGGTATCGGCGACCGGTCGGCCCGCTCCGCCTGCTGCGCCCGCTGCCCGGCCGCCGTGGAGTCCCCCGCGGCGTCGGCCACGGCCCGGGCCCGGTTGGCCCGGGAGTCCTCGGGCTCCAGCGGGATCGGCGATCCGCGCAGCGGCTCGTCGGCGGTGCGCGGCAGCGTCAGGCGGAACTGCGAGCCGCCGCCGGGCTCGCCCCACGCCTGGAGCCAGCCCCCGTGGAGCCGGGCGTCCTCGACGGCGATGGACAGGCCGAGGCCGGTACCGCCGGTGGTGCGCGCCCGCGCCGGGTCGGCGCGCCAGAAGCGGTTGAAGACGCGGGTGGCCTCGCCGGGCTTGAGCCCGACCCCGTAGTCCCGTACGGCCACGGCGACGGCCCCGCCCGCCGAGGCGAGCCGGACGACCACGTCGCGGCCCTCGCCGTGCTCGACGGCGTTGACGACCAGGTTGCGCAGGACCCGCTCCACGCGCCGGGCGTCCGCCTCGGCTATCACCGGCTGGGTGTCCCCGAGGACGCGGATCCGGGTGTTCTTGTGATCGGCGAGCGGCTGCGCCCCGTCGATGACCCGGCGTACGACGTCCCGCAGGTCGATCGGCTCCGCCTCCAGGGCGGCGGCGCCCGCGTCGAACCGGCTGATCTCCAGCAGGTCCGCGAGGAGGGATTCGAAGCGGTCGAGCTGTCCGGCGAGGAGTTCGGCGGAACGCGCGGTGACCGGGTCGAAGTCGGCGCGGGCGTCGTGGATGACGTCCGCGGCCATGCGCACGGTGGTGAGCGGGGTGCGCAGCTCGTGGGAGACGTCCGAGACGAAGCGGCGCTGCAGCCGGGAGAGGTCCTCCAGCTGCTGGATCTTGTTCTGGAGGGTCTGGGCCATCTTGTTGAACGCCTCGCCCAGACGGGCGATGTCGTCCTCGCCGGTGACCTTCATCCGCTCCTGGAGCCGCCCGGCCGAGAGCCGCTCGGCGATCCCCGCGGCCATCCGGACGGGGGTGACGACCTGGCGCACGACCAGCCAGGCGATCCCGCCGAGGAGGACCACGACGAAGAGTCCGGCGGTGGCGATGGTGACCTTGACCAGGTTGAGGGACTCCTCCTCCTGGGTGAGCGGGAAGAGGTAGTACAGGTCGTACGGGTCGCCGTTGATGTCGGTGAGCCGCTTGCCGATGACCAGCGCGGGCTCGGGCACCTTGTCCCCGGCGTCGGTGTAGCGGATCTGCGAGAAGGTCTTGAAGGCGCCGGTCGCGTGGTTGACGTTGCGCCGCAGCCCCAGCGGGACGCTGGCGGTCGGGTCCACGTTGCCGGAGGCACGGGCTCCGCGGACACCGAGGGCGCCCCGGCCGGCCTGCTGTTCGTCGCCGGTTCCGGTCCCGGCGCCCAGCGCCGCCACCTCGAAGGCGCTCTGCCCGCCGCTGGCGAGCTGCTTGACCAGGGAGTTCATCCAGGTGCTGGCGTCCCGGCCGACCTTGTTGTCGGAGGCGTCGGGCCCGTCCGCCGTGTAGGGCGTGTTGGCCTTCTCCTGTGCGACCGCGAAGCCGCCCGCGGCCTGGCTCTGCGCGGCCTCCTCCTTGGCGTCGAGGAGGCCCTTGCTGACCTGCGCGATGACCACGAACCCGAGGGCGAGGACCACGGCGAGGGAGATCAGCAGGGTCGCGGCGACCACCCGGAGCTGGATGTTGCGCCGCCACAGCCGGACAGCCGGAAGCAGCGGCCGGCGTACGAGGCGTACGAACAGCCGCAGCACGGGGCCGCCGGCGACTCCGTCACGGAGCAGCCGGCCGCCCCGCAGCGCTCCCCATCGGGAGCGGCCACGGGGCTTGCCGGGTGTCATGTCAGCTCGGTCCGGCCTTGTAGCCGACCCCGCGCACGGTCACGACGATCTCGGGGCGCTCCGGGTCCTTCTCGACCTTGGAGCGCAGTCGCTGGACGTGCACGTTGACCAGGCGGGTGTCGGCCGCGTGGCGGTAGCCCCAGACCTGTTCCAGCAGGACCTCGCGGGTGAAGACCTGCCAGGGCTTGCGGGCGAGCGCGACCAGCAGGTCGAACTCCAGGGGGGTCAGGGCGATCGAGGCGCCCTCCCGCTTGACCGAGTGCCCGGCCACGTCGATGACCAGGTCACCGATGGTCAGCTGCTCGGGCGCGGGCTCCTCCGAACGGCGCAGACGGGCCCGGATGCGGGCCACCAGCTCCTTCGGCTTGAACGGCTTGACGATGTAGTCGTCGGCCCCGGACTCCAGGCCCACGACCACGTCCACGGTGTCGCTCTTGGCGGTGAGCATGACGATCGGTACGCCCGACTCGGCGCGGATCAGCCTGCACACCTCTATGCCGTCCCTACCGGGCAGCATGAGGTCGAGCAGCACGAGATCCGGCTTCGCCTCCCGGAAGGCAGCCAGTGCCTTGTCGCCGTCCGCTACGAACGACGGCTCAAAACCTTCTCCACGCAGCACAATGCCGAGCATCTCGGCCAGCGCGGTGTCGTCGTCGACGACAAGGACGCGTCCCTTCATGGTTGACATCATCCCATTAGCTAATCGTTACCCGGCGGTGAGCTGTCCCACAGCCAAAGGGGCTGGAAATAGTCCCTCGGACCTGCGTGGAGATCAGGGCGCCCAGTGTGCCCCGGATCCGGCCGGCACACGAAGGCGCGAACGTTCCGGTCTCCAAGAGACCCCTGGTCCGTTCGGGACGGCTGGTCCGTTCGAGGTTGTCACATGGCACGATGGCAGCCGGACCAAGCGCCCGCACCCCGCAGTGCACGTGAAGGAGCGACGATGAACGACTCTCCGGGCTGGGCTACGCCCGGATCCTCCCCGTCCGACGGTGAGGGCTCCCACGGTACGCAGCCGCCCGCGGGCGGACCGGCCGGATCCGGCGACTCCAAGTGGTCCGCCGAGCAGCCGCCCCCCGGCCAGTGGTCGAGCCCGACACCGGGCCAGGCATCGGGCCAGACACCGGGCCAGACCCCGCCCAGCCCGCAGCAGCAGCCGCCCGCGGCTCCGCAGCCGGGCACCGGCTGGGGTTCGTACGGCAACGGCCAGCCCGGCCCCGGCGGCTGGGGCACCCAGTCCCAGTCCGTGAAGCCCGGCGTGATCCCGCTGCGCCCGCTCGGCATCGGCGAGATCCTCGACGGGGCCGTCACCACCATGCGCAAGCACTGGCGCGCGGTACTGCCGATCACCCTGGCCGTGGCCGTCCTCGTCCAGCTGGCGACCGTGCTCCTGCAGAAGTACGCGTTCGGTGACGTCGTACTGGACCAGTCGAGCGACGCGCCCCTGGACGAGCAGATCAACGCCGTCGGCTCCTTCGTGGGCCTGTCCGCGGCGGACGGGTTCCTCCAGCTCGTCGCATCCATCGTGGCCACCGCGATGCTCACCATGATCTTCAGCCGCGCGGTGCTCGGCCACGGCTCCTCCATCGGCGCCGCCTGGCGCGAGGCCCGCCCCCAGCTGGCCCGGCTCTTCGGCCTGACCCTCCTGCTGGGCCTCGGCGCGGCCCTCCTCTTCGCCGTACTGGTCCTGCCCGGCGCCCTCGCCGGACAGCCCGGCCTCGCCGTCGTCGGCGGTCTCGTCGCCTTCGGCCTGATCCTGTGGCTCTGGATCCGGTTCACCCTCGCCTCGCCCGCCCTGATGCTGGAGAAGGCGACGATCCGCACGGCCCTCGTCCGCTCCTCGAAGCTGGTCAAGGGCTCCTGGTGGCGGATCTTCGGCATCACCGTGCTCACGGGCATCATCACGACCTTCGTCGCGGGCCTCATCGTCCTCCCGCTCACCATGGTGGGCGGCCTGGTGTTCGGCGGCGGCCTCGAAGGCATGGCCGAGGGCACCGGAGCCACGAGCTGGGGCTACCTGATCATGACGGCCATCGGCGGGGTCATCGCCCTGACGATCACCATGCCGATCCAGGCCGGTGTCACCGTCCTCCTCTACGTCGACCAGCGCATCCGCCGCGAGGCCCTGGACCTGGAGCTGGCCCGGGCGGCCGGCATCGAGAACTACGGCACGGCCACGCCGCCGACCGGAGGCTGACGCGGGCATGAGGAGCACGGGGGGCCTGCTCACCCAGACACCACCACCCACCCCACACATCACCATCGGCCGCGAGGCCGCCCGCGAGGCGGCCCGCGACGAGCTGTCCAAGCCCGCGTACCACCAGAACGACCCGGGGCTGATCCAGCGGGCCCTGAACCGCCTCTGGGACTGGGTGGGGGACCTCTTCGACCGCGCCTCCGGCGCGACCCCGGGCGGAGCCCTCGGCCTCCTCGCCATCGCCGCGTTCGCCCTCCTCGTCACCGCCGCCCTGTGGTGGCGCCTGGGCGCCCCCGGCCGTACGGCCACCCGCGCCGCGGGCACCCTCTTCGACGACGGCGTCCGCAGCGCGGCGGACCACCGCACCGCCGCCGAGGCACTGGCCGGCGAGGGCCGCTGGAACGAAGCCGTCCAGGAGCGCATGCGCGCCGTGGTCCGCTCCCTGGAGGAACGCACCCTCCTCGACCCCCGCCCGGGCCGCACCGCGGACGAGGCAGCAGCCGAAGCCGCCGCCTCCCTCCCGACCCACGCCCAGGCCCTCCACAGAGCAGCCCGCACCTTCGACGACATCACCTACGGCGCCCACCCGGCCACCCCCGAGATGTACGCCACCCTCACCACCCTGGACCAGGCCCTGTCCCACACCAAGCCCCTCCTGACAGGCCCCACCCCATGACCGACACCCCGACCCCGAACACCCCGAACACGGGCACAGACGCGGACACGGGCACGGGCGCAGCCGCCCCGGACACCAGCGCGGCCCCAGCCGCAGCCCCCGGCACCGGCGCGGGCACAGGCGCCCCGGGCACCAGTGCGGCCCCAGCCACAGCCTCCGGCACCGGCCACCCGGCCCCAGCCGCCCCCCCGGCCACGGGCGCCCCCGGCGCGGGCGCGCCCCCGGCCCGCCGGGACGGCGGCGCGGCCACCGGTTCCCCGGTACACGCGGCAGCGAGCCGCACACCCCGGCCCGCCCCGGCAGAGGCGGCGTCCGCCGGAGCCCTCGCCACGGCGTCCGGTGGGCCCGCCACCCTGCCCCGTACCACCGCCGGAGGCGCATCGCCGCGGGACGTCTGGACCCGCGCCCGCGGGTTCATCGTCGCGTTCGTGGTGCTCCTCGCCGCCGGGCTGGGCCTCGCCGCGCTGAACTCCGGCGCCCGGCACGGCTACCTCGACCCCCGCTCCGCCGACCCCTTCGGCAGTCGGGCCGTGGCCGAGCTGCTCAAGGAGCGCGGGGTCGCCACCCGGGTCGTCACCACCGCCGAGGAGGCCGCCGACGCCGCCGGCCCGGACACGACCCTGCTGGTCACCGACCCCGACCGGCTCGGCGAGACCCAGCTCCGCTCCATCCGTTCCGCGATCGACCTCTCCGGCGGCCGGACGGTCCTGCTCGCCCCGAGCACCCTGAGCCTCCCCGCCCTGGCCCCCGGCACCCGTACCAACGGCGACGGCGACGGCGACTCCCCGGACGCGAACCTCGACCCGGGCAGCGCCTGCACCCTCCCCGCCGCCACCACCGCGGGCCGCGCCGCCACCGGCGGCGGACACCGCTACACGACCACCACCGGAGCCGCCGGCTGCTACCCCAGCGCCGGCCACCCCACCCTCCTCGTCCTGCCCACCGGCATCCCCGGCGGCGACACCGTCCTCCTCGGCTCCGAGGACGTCTTCCTCAACAAGAACCTCGCCGCGGAGGGCAACGCCTCCCTCGCGCTCCAACTCCTCGGCTCCCGCCCGAACCTCGTCTGGTACCTGCCGTCCCTCGCCGACGGCAACCCCGACGCCGCGGGCACCGGCGAGGAGCAGGACTTCTTCGACCTGATCCCGGCCGGCTGGAGCTGGGCCCTGCTCCAGCTCTTCCTCGCCGCCGCCGTCGCCGCCCTCTGGCGCGCCCGCCGGCTCGGCCCGCTCGTCACCGAACGCCTGCCCGTCCTCGTCCGCGCCTCCGAAGCGACCGAGGGCCGCGCCCGCCTGTACCGCAAGGCCGACGCCCGCGACCGCGCGGCCACCGTGCTGCGCGCCGCCGCCCGCGAACGCCTCGCCGCGCTGGTCGGCGTACCGCCCTCCACGGCCCACGACCCCGCCGCCCTGGTCCCCGCCGTCGCGGCCCGCCTCACCGCCGGACGGCCCCCGCACGACCCTGCCGCCCTGCTCTTCGGCGCGGCCCCCACCACCGACGCGGCGCTCATCGCGCTCGCCGACCACCTCGACGCCCTCGAAAGGGAGGTCCGCACCTCATGACGGCCACCACGGACAGCGCCCGCTCCGCCCTGGAGGCGCTCCGCACCGAGATCGGCAAGGCCGTGGTCGGCCAGGACTCCGCCGTCACCGGTCTCGTCGTAGCCCTCCTCTGCCGCGGCCACGTCCTCCTCGAAGGCGTCCCCGGCGTCGCGAAGACCCTCCTCGTGCGGGCACTCGCCGCCTCCCTCGAACTCGACACCAAGCGCGTCCAGTTCACCCCCGACCTGATGCCGAGCGACGTCACCGGCTCACTCGTCTACGACGCCCGCACCGCGGAGTTCTCGTTCCAGAACGGCCCGGTCTTCACCAACCTGCTCCTCGCCGACGAGATCAACCGCACACCCCCCAAGACCCAGTCCTCCCTCCTCGAAGCGATGGAGGAGCGCCAGGTCACCGTCGACGGCACCCCCCGCAAGCTCCCGGAGCCGTTCCTCGTCGCCGCCACCATGAACCCGGTCGAGTACGAGGGCACGTACCCCCTGCCCGAGGCCCAGCTCGACCGTTTCCTCCTGAAGCTCACCGTCCCCCTCCCCTCCCGCGAGGACGAGATCGGCGTACTGACCCGCCACGCGGCCGGCTTCAACCCCCGCGACCTGCACTCCGCCGGTATCCGCCCGGTCGCCGGCCCCGCCGAGCTGGACGCCGCCCGCAAGGCCGTCGAGGCCACCAGCGTCTCCCCGGAGATCACCGCGTACGTCGTGGACATCTGCCGCGCCACCCGCGAATCCCCCTCCCTCACCCTCGGCGTCTCCCCGCGCGGCGCGACCGCACTGCTGGCCACCGCCCGCGCCTGGGCCTGGCTCGTGGGCCGTGACTACGTCACCCCCGACGACGTGAAGGCTCTGGCCCTGCCGACCCTGCGCCACCGCGTCCAACTGCGCCCCGAGGCCGAGATGGAGGGCGTCACGGCCGACGCGGTCATCACCGCGATCCTCACCCACGTCCCCGTCCCGCGCTGATGGCGTTCACCGGACGCGCCGCCCTGCTCGCGGCCCTCGGCAGCATCCCCGTCGGCCTCCTCGGCCCGAGCTGGACGGGGATGCTGGCGGTCAACGGCCCCATCGCCCTGGCCTGCGCGATCGACTACGCCCTCGCAGCCCCGGTCCGCCCGCTCCAACTGGCTCGCTCCGGCGACACCTCCGTCCGCCTCGGCGAGACCGCCGACGTCCACCTCGCGATCACGAACCCCTCCCCCCGTACGCTCCGCGCCCGGATCCGCGACGCCTGGCCCCCGAGCAGCTGGGTCCCCGGCAGCGAAGTCGCGGGCTCCCGCCACACCCTGACGGTTCCTCCGGGCGAACGCCGCCGCCTCACCACCCGCCTGCGGCCCACCCGCCGCGGCGACCGCCAGGCGGCCCGCGTCACGATCCGCTCGTACGGCCCGCTGGGCCTGCTGGCCCGCCAGGGCCACCACACCGTCCCCTGGACGGTCCGCGTCCTCCCCCCGTTCACCAGCCGCAAACACCTCCCCTCCCGCCTCGCCCGCCTGCGCGAACTCGACGGCCGCACCAGCGTCCTGACCCGCGGTGAGGGAACGGAGTTCGACAGCCTGCGCGACTACGTACCGGGCGACGACACCCGTTCCATCGACTGGCGGGCCACCGCCCGCCAGAACAAGGTCGCCGTCCGCACCTGGCGCCCGGAACGCGACCGCCACATCCTGATCTGCCTCGACACCGGCCGCACCGCGGCCGGCCGCGTCGGCGACGCCCCGCGCCTGGACTCGGCGATGGACGCGGCCCTGCTCCTCACCGCCCTGGCCACCCGCGCGGGCGACCGCGTGGACCTCCTGGCCCACGACCGCCGCCCCCGCGCCCTGGTCCAGGCCCGCTCGGCGGCCGACACGCTCCCCGCCTTCGTGAACGCGATGGCCACCCTCGAACCGGAACTGGTCGAGACGGACTCCCGCACCCTGGTCTCCACCATCCTGCGCAGCGCCCCGCGCCGCTCCCTGGTGGTCCTCCTGACCAGCCTGGACGCGGCCCCCGTCGAAGAGGGCCTGCTCCCGCTCCTCCCCCGCCTCACCCAGCGCCACACGGTCCTCCTGGCCTCGGTCGCCGACCCCCACGTCGCGGAGATGGCCGCGTCCCGCGGCACCCTGGAAGCCGTCTACGAAGCCGCCGCGGGCACCCAGTCCCAGTCGGCCCGCCGCCGCACGGCCGAACAGCTCACCCGCCACGGCGTCCACGTGGTCGACGCCACCCCGGACACCCTGGCCCCCGCCCTGGCCGACGCCTACCTCGCCCTCAAGGCGGCCGGTCGCCTCTAGAGGATTGCCCGACTGGATACGCTGGCCGGGCACCCACCAGGAGGACACCGTGGCCGACCTCACCCCGGAGCAGATGCGCCGCACGCACGATTTCGCGGAGCAACTCTCGGAGCTGGCCGAGCACCAGGAAGACCAGTGGAAGGTGCAGACGACCGACGGTCAGATCTCCCTCACGATGATGAGCCCCACAGCTCCCCACGGGCTGAACGTGGTCGTCTCAGGCACGAACTCCCTCACCGACATCCGCGACAAGCTCCACGACTACCCGAAGATGGGCGTCCCGCTCTACGTCGTTGTGGACCCCCGCAAGGACGAGAAGACCGCCACGGTGCACAGCGACCCCTCGGAAGGACCCGACGGCATCCACTACCGAAGGAAGGTCCCGTACTCCTTCGGGGACACCGTCATCGCCGGCCGCTGGACGCTCGACACGAGCGGCCTCAACAGCTACCCCGCCGACTGGTAAGTCCCGGCCGAGCCCACTTGGACCGGCGCCAAAAGGCCTGGAAACGCAGAAAAGCCCCGTACCGGTTTCCCGGTACGGGGCTTTCTACAATGATTGTTCGGCGGCGTCCTACTCTCCCACAGGGTCCCCCCTGCAG
>NZ_JBHXKA010000169.1:0-14398 GCF_042722885.1 Streptomyces sp. NPDC058401 | reverse complement strand
GCGACGGGATGTCGCGGGGCCCTGCGCCGTTCCGGTGCTGCTCGGGCTACTCCGTCTTGATCGCGGTCAGCATGTTCAGCCGGGCCGCGCTGCGGGCGGGCCACATGGCCGCCAGGGCGCCGACGATGCCGGCCAGCAGCATGAAGATCGCGATCCGGTCGAAGGGGATCTCCAGGGCGTAGTTCGGGATCGAGCCCTTGATGGTCTCGCCCACGGCCCAGGCGATGAAGGTGCCGAGGACCACGCCGATCACCGCGCCGAAGAGCGAGATCACGATGGCTTCCAGCCGGATCATGTTCTTGACCCGGCCGCGGTCCAGGCCGATGGCCCGCAGCATGCCGATCTCCTGCGTCCGCTCGTACACGGACATCGCCAGGGTGTTGACGACGCCGAGGACCGAGATGATCAGCGCCATGGCGAGCAGGCCGTACATGATGTTCAGGGCGGTGTTGATCATGCCGCCCATCTCGTTGCGGATGTCCTGCTGGGTGGCGAAGGTGATCGCCGGGTTCTTGCCGAGGGCGTCGACGAGGGCCTGCTCGCCCTTGGCGGAGGGGCCGCCGTCCATCTTGACGAGGACCTCGCGCAGGTACGGCTTCTCGTCGTGCTGGTCGAGGATCCGGGAGTCGACCACGTAGGGGGAGAGCATGCCCTCCATGTCCTTGTAGACCGCGCCGACCTTCAGGGTCGCCGTCTTCTTGTCGGGGAAGGTGACCTTCAGGGGGGAGCCGACCGACAGGCCGTCCGTCTTGGCGGTCTTCTCGGCGACCACCACCTCGCCCTTGGCGAGGTTGGTCAGCTGACCGCTGATCACGTCGAAGTTGAGGAGCTGGCCGATGGTCGCCGGGTTGACCCCGGAGACGGAGCGGTAGGAGTCGCCGTCGCCGACCTTGAAGTCGCCGGCCTGCTGCGGGGAGACCGCCTTGACGCCCGGGGCCTTCTCCAGGGCCGGGATGACGGAGGGGTCCAGGCTGCCGAAGCTCTGGCCCATGGAGACCTTGTAGTCGGCCCTGAGGTTGTCCGTCGTCATCCGGTCGATGGCCTTGCCCATCGTGATGCCGAGCACGGACAGGGCGGTGACCAGGGTCAGGCCGATGGCCAGCGAGGCGGCGGTGACGGCGGTGCGGCGCGGGTTGCGGACCGCGTTCTGCGCGGCCAGCTTGCCGGCGACGCCGAAGGCCTTCTCCAGCAGCGGGCGGACCGCCGCGATGACCGGACGGGAGAGGGCGGGCAGCAGGACGATGATGCCGATCATCGTGAAGAAGGCGCCGGCGCCGATGAGCATCCGGCCGTCCTTGCCTGCGATCGCGCCGCCGAGGATGGCGAGCAGACCGAGCAGGGTGACGGCGCCGCCGATGCTGTTGCGCAGCACCAGGGACTTCGAGGAGGCCGGCAGGTGGGCGCTGCCCATCGCGGCGACCGGGGAGATCTTGGCGGTGCGGCGCGCGGGCAGCCAGGCGGCGAGCATCGTGACGACGACGCCGATGACGATCGCCGCGATGACGGTGACGGGGGCGACGACCAGCGGACCGGCCGGGATCTTCACGTCGAAGGCGCCCATCGCGGCGCGCATGCCGACCGCGAGCCCGACGCCGGCGATCAGGCCGATGGCGGAGGAGATCACGCCGACGACCAGGGCCTCGGCCAGGACCGAGCGCTTGACCTGGCCGCGGTTGGCGCCGACGGCGCGCAGCAGGGCCAGTTCCTTGGTGCGCTGGGCGACCAGCATGGTGAAGGTGTTGTAGATCAGGAAGATGCCCACGAAGAGCGAGATCAGGGCGAACGTCAGCAGCATCTGGTTCATGCTGCCCATGCCCTGCTCGATGTCCTTGGCCTGCTCGGCGGCGAGCTGTGCGCCGGTCTGGGCCTTGGCGTCCTTGCCGACGAGCGGCTTGATCTCGGTGAGCAGCTGGTCGGCGGTCGTGCCGGCCTTGGCGCTGACCGAGAGCTCGCCGTAGTAGCCCGGCTCCAGGTAGAGCTGCTGGGCGGTCGGGGTGTCGAACAGGACGAGCGAGCCGCCCGCGTTGACCGCGCCGTCCTCGGTGGTGAAGACGCCGGTGAGGGTGTACTCCTTGGCCGGGCCGTTGTCGGCCACCCGGACCTTGTCGCCGACCGCGTACTTGCCGCGCTTGGCCGTCTCCTGGTCGAGGGCGATCTCGCCGGCCCTGGCCGGGCCGTTGCCCGTGGTGAAGGCGTAGCGGGGGTCCTTGCCGTCCTTGAGGGGGACGAAGTTGGCGCCGGTGTTGGCCCAGCCGGTGCCGATCAGCTTGCCGTCCTGGTCGCCCACGGCGGCGAAGCCGCTGACGCGGCCGGAGGCGCTGTCGACTCCGCCGAGGGCCTTGATCTTGTCGAGGGTCTGCTGGCTGATGCCCGGCTCGCCCTCCTTGACGCCCTCGTCGTTGCGGGAGGGACCGTAGGAGGTGACCGAGACGGCCACCCCGTCGAAGCTCTTGGCGGACTGGTTCGACATCGCCTTGCCGACGGTGTCGGTGAAGACGAGCGTGCCGGAGACGAAGGCGACGCCGAGGACGACGGCGAGCACCGTCATCAGCAGCCGTGCCTTGTGCGCGAGCACGTTGCGCAGGGCGGTACGGAACATGGTGGAGGAATCCAGGTCTGTGGGGTCAGCGGGGACGGGGGCGAGGGGGCTCGTCCCTCAGCTGGTGCGGCCCTTGGCGTCGAAGGCCTTCATGCGGTCGAGCACGCCGTCCGCGGTGGGCTGGATCATCTCGTCGACGATGCGGCCGTCGGCGAGGAAGATGACGCGGTCCGCGTAGGAGGCGGCGACCGGGTCGTGGGTGACCATGACGACGGTCTGGCCGAGCTCGCGCACGGAGTTGCGCAGGAAGCCGAGGACCTCGGCGCCGGAGCGCGAGTCGAGGTTTCCGGTGGGCTCGTCACCGAAGATGATCTCGGGGCGGGAGGCCAGGGCGCGGGCCACGGCCACGCGCTGCTGCTGGCCGCCGGAGAGCTGGGTGGGGCGGTGGGAGAGGCGGTCGGAGAGGCCGACCATGCTGATCACCGCGTCCAGCCACTGCTGGTCGGGCTTGCGGCCGGCGATGTCCATGGGGAGCGTGATGTTCTCCAGGGCCGTCAGGGTCGGCAGCAGGTTGAAGGCCTGGAAGATGAAGCCGATCTTGTCCCGGCGCAGCTGCGTGAGCTGCTTGTCCTTCAGGGTCGACAGCTCGGTCTCGCCGATGCGGACGGACCCGGCGGAGAAGGTGTCCAGGCCGGCGACGCAGTGCATCAGCGTGGACTTGCCGGAACCGGAGGGGCCCATGATCGCGGTGAACTGGCCCTGCGCGAAGTCGACGGAGACGTTGTCCAGAGCGACCACCTGGGTCTCGCCCTGGCCGTACACCTTGGAGAGGCCGGTGGCGCGCGCGGCGACGGCCTGGGCGGTGTGCGGGGCGTAGTTCATGGTGGTCACGGGGGCGGCTCCTCGAAGGACGGACCGGGCTCACGGTCCGCGGTTGGCGGGACCCCTCAATCCTCGCGGCGCCCCACCCGCTCCGGATCAGCCGTGATGCCCGTTCTCCGGGCCACCGGAGAGTGACCACGGGGGCCCGCGCCTCCTCCTTTGGTATGACGGCGGCGCGGCGGAAGGACGGGGAAGCCGCCGGACGGGCCGGGCCGGGGCCGGGAGCGGGACCCCTGGCGGAGGGCGGAGCGGAGCCGGAACCGGGGCGCGGACGGGGGCGGAACCGGGGGCGGGAACGGACCGGAAGCGGAGCTGAAGCGAGGCCCGGGCGAAGGGGTGGCGCACGGGGTGGCGTGCGGGGTGGCGCGGGCCATCGAAATCCCGTCAATCCCGTGGCGGCCATGATCGACGCCCGGAACGTGCCGACCGCGCCTTCTGTCCCCTGACGCGTCATCAATCGCCAATAAAATCAGACAACATCGGCGAGACGCCCAGGTGGGGGCGTAAGTGTTCCGGATAGGCTCGGCGTAGCGTTCAAGGCTTTTCCTACGGGGCCGCTACGCCCTGCCCGGATGGTGGAATGCAGACACGGCGAGCTTAAACCTCGCTGACCCTCGGGTCGTGCCGGTTCAAGTCCGGCTTCGGGCACGAGGACGTTCCGTTTCAGGCCGGAACGTCAGCATCGGCGGGGGCGCCAGGGGTGCCCCCGCCGGTCCCGTCCGGCGGGCCCGTACCAGCGGGGAAAGATCCTCCTCCAGCAGTAGGGCGATTTCTTTGCGTTCGCATTACTCTTGACTCCAAGGCCGCGCACGGTGGCCACGGAGGAGTGAGATGAGGAGCAGCAACCCGGTCTTCTCGCGACGGGGATTCAGCCGCGACAACGGTGCTTATGCGGGCTTCGGCACGCAGCAGCCCCAGGCCCAGGCCGGGACCGCCACCAACCCGTACGCGACCAACCCCTACGCGACCGACCCGGCCACGGGTATGCCGCAGGCGCCGGTCCGCGGCAACGCGATGACCATCGACGACGTCGTGAGCCGTACGGCCCTGACGCTCGGCACGGTCGTCCTGACGGCGGCGATCTCCTGGCTCGTGCTTCCGGTCGACCCGGCCAACATCAACAAGTCGTACGGCATCGCCTTCGTCGCCGCGCTCATCGCGTTCGTCTTCGCGATGGTCCAGTCGTTCAAGGCCAAGCCCGTCCCGGCGCTGATCCTGGCGTACGCGGCCTTCGAGGGTGTCTTCCTCGGCGTCATCAGCTCGGCCGTCAGCACCTACGTCAGCCCCGGCACGGTCGTCCAGGCCGTCATGGGCACGATGTGCGTCTTCGCCGGTGTGCTGATCGCCTACAAGATGCGCTGGATCAGGGTGAACCGGCGCTTCGTCGGCTTCGTGACGGCGGCCGCCATCGGCTTCATGCTGCTGATGGTCGTCAACATGCTGTTCTCCGTCTTCGGCGGCGGCGACGGCCTCGGCTTCCGCAGCGGCGGCCTCGGCATCCTCTTCGGTGTCATCGGCATCCTGCTCGGTGCCGCCTTCCTCGCCATGGACTTCAAGATGGTCGAGGACGGCCTGACCTACGGCGCCCCCCGCGAGGAGTCCTGGCTGGCGGCCTTCGGCCTCACCATGACCCTGGTGTGGATCTACATCGAGATGCTGCGCCTGATCTCCATCCTCAAGGGCGACTAGTACGCACCGCTTGAGCCGAGGAAGGCCCCGCGAGCACACGCTCGCGGGGCCTTCCCGCATGTCGGGGGTCAGTAGATCGAGTGATTCGCTTGATTCGCGTGATGCGAGCGATTCGGATGATCGGGCGGGCGGGAAGTCGGGGGCTTCGGACGGGGGCAGGGGCCGGCTCAGCCGAACTTGCGGGCGGCCCTGCGCAGGTCGTACTCGTGGATGATCGCCTTGGCCTGGCCGTACGACAGCTCGTGCGCGCCGAGCAGCCAGCTGACCTTCTCTTCGAACCGGACGAGGGAGGGACCGTCGTCCACGGTGCGGAGCCAGTCGGACACTTCACGACCTGTGGCCCGGGGGATTCTCTCGATCATGTTGCGGTGGGTCTGCTCGGAGAACTCGACGGACATGGGCGCCTCCGGAGGTATCGCCGTGCTGCTCTCTTCACGCCACCGTGCCGGAGAGTTCGCCCGTTGGCAATGGCGCCGAGGCGGCGCGTAAGGTCGGCCGGGTGCTCGATACCTCACCCCTGACCGCTGCCGTGGAACGTTTCGCCGACCGGCTGCGGGCGGCCCCGCAGAGCCGGCTCCAGCAGGGCGCCGCCGAGGCGGCGCTGGACCTGGCCAGGGAGCTCTCGCTGAGGGCGCAGCGGCTGGAGGCGGCCTCCGTAGGCTCCGCGGGCGGTACGGCCGCCGGGGACGGCGCGGGGGCGGCTCCGGCGCGCACGATGCCCGACGCCGGGATCTTCGTCGTCGGGGACCAGCTGGCCGTGGCCGGGCTGGACCTCGCCGAGGCCCTGCGCGCCGCGACGGAGACGGACACGGCGAAGGCCCCGTCCGAGATGCTGGACGAGGCCGTTCGGCTGGTGGATCAGGCGGAAGCCGGGGCGCTGCGGTGAGGCGGACGGGTGCGGGGCCTCAGAGTGAGGCGATGACCCGGTCGGCGAGGATGTAGACGTTGCTGTCCGGGTCCTCGGAGTCGCCGCAGGAGAAGGTCAGGGCGTAGGCGCCGGAGATGCCCGAGCCGCCCAGCAGGACCGGTGCGCTGCCCGAACGCAGGGCGTCGGCGAGCCGCTCGGCGGTCTCCCGGTGTCCGGGGGTCATGCAGAGCGTGGTGCCGTCGGTGAAGACGTACACGTCCAGGGTGCCCAGCGGGCCGGGGCGGACGTCCGCGAGGGCCGTACGGGCCTCCGCGAGCTCCTCCAGGCGGTTGACCGTGCGCTCGTGGTCGGCGCCGTGGTGCGAGGCCTGCACGGGGACGAAGTCCGGGTGCGAGGGGTGGCGCCGGCGGGCGGCGGCCAGCTCGGCCGAGTCCTCCGGGTACCCCTGGTAGTCCTCGGCGTCGTCGCCCAGGAGCGGCTCCAGGCCGACCATGTCCGCCTGCCGGGGCAGGAAGACGGGGCTCTCCTCGCCGAGGCCGGACAGGCCGCCCAGCAGCGAGGGGGCGTCGGCGGCGTCACGGGCCTCCTGGGCGGCCCAGAAGGCGCGCGCCTCGGCGAGCTCGCGCTCGCGCTCCTCGGCCAGGGCCTCGGCGACGGCGGCTCGTATCTCGGCCGCGGGAGACTCCACGGCGCTGCGGGCGTGCGGAACGGTGGCGGCGCCGCCACGGGGGTGCGAAACCGTCAGCTCACCGCGCAGTGCGGTGACCTGCTTGCGCAGGCCGTGGACGGCGTGCAGCGCAGCAGCGCCGACGGCCGTGGCAGCGGCCGTGGTCAGCAGTAGGGCAAGAGACATGGCGCTCACTGACTAACTCCTGATTGATTCGATCCCCCGACTTCCTACATCAGCTTGTCCCGTCCTGGGAATGGGCAGCAGTGCATTACGTCATGAATTGGACAGGCCTTTCGTCCCGATCGTCCCGTCGAGAACCGGCCTGACCTGCGAAAACAATGATCCCCCAGGACTAAGGTCACATCCTGGGGGACATTTGGTCACAGAATGGCGGCGACAGGGTTAGATTCGATGTCAGTACGCCGTTAAGGGATCAAGCGGATCCCTTACGGCGTCTGGCCTCGGCTCTTGATCCCGACGGCCTCCGCGGTGCCGACCTAGCTGAGACGCTCGATGATCATGGCCATGCCCTGGCCGCCGCCCACGCACATGGTCTCGAGGCCGAACTGCTTGTCGTGGAACTGCAGGCTGTTGATCAGCGTGCCGGTGATGCGGGCGCCGGTCATCCCGAAGGGGTGACCGATGGCGATGGCCCCGCCGTTGACGTTGAGCTTCTCCAGCGGGATCTCCAGGTCCCGGTAGGAGGGGATCACCTGGGCCGCGAAGGCCTCGTTGATCTCGAACAGGTCGATGTCGCCGACGGTCAGGCCCGCCCGCTTCAGCGCCTGCTTGGAGGCCTCGACCGGGCCCAGGCCCATGATCTCGGGGGAGAGGCCGGTGACGCCGGTGGAGACGATCCGGGCCAGCGGGGTCAGGCCCAGCTCGCGCGCCTTGGTGTCGCTCATGACGACCAGCGCCGCGGCGCCGTCGTTCAGCGGACAGCAGTTGCCGGCCGTGATCAGGCCGTCGGGGCGGAAGACGGGCTTGAGGCCCTGGACGGCCTCCAGGGTGACCCCGGCGCGCGGGCCGTCGTCCTGGGAGACGACCGTGCCGTCCGGGGTGGTGACCGGGGTGATCTCGCGGGCCCAGAAGCCGTTCTTGATGGCTTCCTCGGCCAGGTTCTGCGAGCGCACGCCGAACTCGTCCATGTCGGCGCGGGTCACGCCCTTGAGCCGGGCCAGGTTCTCCGCGGTCTGCCCCATCCCGATGTACGCGTCGGGGGTGCGGTCGTCCTCGCGCGGGTCGTGCCAGGAGGAGCCGGTGGACTCGGCCACCTCCTTGGTGCGGGCCTCGGACTCGGCGAAGAGCGGGTTGTGGGTGCCCGGGATGCCGTCGGAGGAGCCGTTCACGGACCGGGAGACCATCTCCACGCCCGCGGAGATGAAGACGTCGCCCTCGCCCGCCTTGATGGCGTGCAGGGCCATCCGCGAGGTCTGGAGCGAGGAGGCGCAGTAGCGGGTGATCGTGGTGGCGGGCAGGTGGTCCATGCCCATCTGCACCGCGACGATCCGGCCCAGGTTGTGGCCCTGCTCGCCGCCCGGGAGGCCGCAGCCCAGCATCAGGTCGTCGATCTCGCGCGGGTCCAGGCCGGGCACCTTGGCGAGGGCGGCCTGGATGACCGTGGCGGTCAGATCGTCCGGGCGGACGTCCTTGAGGGATCCCTTGAAGGCGCGCCCGATCGGCGACCGGGCGGTGGAAACGATGACGGCTTCGGGCATCGGGGCTCCAAGGGAGGTGGTGTCGTACCGGGACCGCATGCGAAGTTACCGCCCCGTACCGTCGAGGTCACTGCCCTTGCGATGTGACTCCGGTCGCTCTGGGCGTCTGCGCGGGCCCGGTCGCCCCGCCGTGCGCGGGACCGGTCGCCCCGGCGCCCGTCGCGGCCCCTCCAGTCTGCTCCGTGAGGTCCTCGCCCGGCACCCGGCGCCTGCGCCGGTACTTGAGCAGCGCCCAGGCGCCGCGGGCCCCGGTCACCTCCGTGCCGGCCTGCCCGGCCGCCGCCGAGGCGGCCTTGGCCAGCGGGAGCATGTCCTCGTTGCGCGACACGTCCAGCCGGTCCGACTCGGGCCAGACCCCGAGGGCCGCGCACAGCGTCGGCAGTATGGCCATCGCCGCGGTCGCGTACCCCTCCGCCGACGGGTGGTAGGAGTCCGGGCCGAACATCTCGCGGGGGTTCGCCGCGAACTCCGTCCCCATCAGGTCGCCGATCGAGACGGTACGGGCGCCCAGCGCGAGCACCCCGATCGTCTGGGCGGCCGCGAGCTGGCGCGAGACCCGGCGGGCCAGCCACCGCAGCGGCTGGTACACCGGCTCGATGGTGCCGAGGTCCGGGCAGGTGCCGACCACCACCTCGGAGCCCGCGAGCCGCAGCCGGCGTACGGCCGCGGTCAGCAGCCGCACCGACTGGGTGGGCGGCATCCGGCGGGTCACGTCATTGGCGCCGATCATGATCACGCACACGTCGGGGGGCGGGGCGTCACCGTCCAGCAGCAGCCCCGTCTGGCGGTCCAAGTCGTCCGACATGGCACCCGAGAGCGCCACGTTGCGCAGCTCGACCGGCCGCTCGGCCACCGCCGCCAGCCCCGAGGCCAGCAGGGCGCCCGGAGTCTGCCGGGCCCGCCGCACCCCCAGCCCGGCGGCCGTGGAATCGCCCAGCACGCCGAACCGCAGCGGGCCGGGGCTCAGCTCGGGGCCGCCGAACTCGCTCCCGTACAGACCGTCCGCGCGCGGCGGATCCGGCAGTCCCGTGCCGACCGTCCGCTTCGCGAACTGCATCTCCGCGACCACCAGCCCGACCGCGGCGGCCCCGACGAGCCCGAGCCCGCCACCGCCGTACGCCGCTCCCGCCGCGATGCGGCGGGCCGTCCTCGCCCTGGACACCCTTCAAGCCACCTTCTCGGTCCCTTGGCCGGATCCCTGCGCCGTCCCTGGCGACCCCGCCGTCCTGTTGACCTACCTGCCCCGTAGTGCCGGTCGGCCAATCCCTTTCCGCATAGTCTGGCGGTGCCTCCCGGAGAACCCGTGGAGTCCCCTCCTTGGAGAACATGGTGCAATTCCACGACTCGATGATCAGCCTCGTCGGCAACACCCCGCTGGTGAAGCTCAACCGTGTGACCGAAGGCCTCCAGGCCACCGTCTTGGCCAAGGTCGAGTACTTCAACCCCGGCGGATCCGTGAAGGACCGGATCGCCGTGCGGATGATCGAGGCCGCCGAACAGAGCGGAGCACTCAAGCCCGGCGGCACCATCGTGGAGCCCACGAGCGGCAACACGGGTGTAGGACTCGCCATCGTGGCCCAGCAGAAGGGTTACAAGTGCATCTTCGTCTGTCCTGACAAGGTCTCGACGGACAAGATCAACGTGATGCGCGCGTACGGTGCCGAGGTCGTGGTCTGCCCGACCGCCGTCGACCCCGAGCACCCGGACTCGTACTACAACGTGTCCGACCGCCTCGTGCGCGAGACCCCGGGCGCCTGGAAGCCCGACCAGTACAGCAACGCGAACAACTCGCGCTCGCACTACGAGACCACCGGCCCCGAGCTCTGGGAGCAGACGGCCGGGAAGATCACCCACTTCGTCGCCGGCGTCGGCACGGGCGGCACGATCTCGGGTACCGGCCGGTACCTGAAGGAAGCCTCCGACGGCCGCGTGAAGATCATCGGCGCGGACCCCGAGGGCTCGGTCTACTCCGGCGGCTCGGGCCGCCCGTACCTCGTCGAGGGCGTCGGCGAGGACTTCTGGCCCACCGCCTACGACCCGAACGTGACCGACGAGATCATCGCGGTGTCCGACAAGGACTCCTTCCAGATGACCCGCCGCCTCGCCAAGGAGGAGGGCCTGCTCGTCGGCGGCTCCTGCGGCATGGCGGTCGTCGCCGCGCTGAAGGCGGCCGAGGGCCTCGGCCCGGACGACGTGGTCGTCGTCCTGCTCCCGGACAGCGGGCGCGGCTACATCAGCAAAATCTTCAACGACGAGTGGATGGCCGGACACGGCTTCCTGGAGGACACGGGCCCCTCCGCCCGCATCCGGGACGTCCTCGCGGACAAGGCGGGCGGCATCCCCTCGCTGGTCCACATGCACCCCGAGGAGACCGTCGGGGAGGCCATCGAGGTGCTCCGCGAGTACGGCGTCTCGCAGATGCCGATCGTCAAGCCGGGCGCCGGCCACCCCGACGTGATGGCCGCCGAGGTCATCGGCTCCGTGGTCGAGAAGGAGCTGCTGGCGGCGCTGTTCGCGGGCGGCGCCTCGCTGGGCGACCCGCTGGAGAAGCACATGAGCGCGCCGCTGCCGCAGGTCGGCTCGGGCGAGCCGGTCTCCGAGCTGATGGCGGTGCTCGGCGAGGCCGACGCGGCGATCGTGCTGGTCGAGGGCAAGCCGACCGGTGTGGTGAGCCGTCAGGACCTGCTGGCGTTCCTGGCCAAGGGCGCCAAGTAGCCCGTACGAGTGCTCGTACGGGGCCCTGCACGGGGCCCCGTACGGGTCCGCGCGCGGACGACGCGCAAACGGTACGGGCCCGACACGTGACGGCAGCACCGGCTTAACACGGCTCCGGCACAGTGGTGGTTGTCGGCAGGGAAGCCCGGGAAACCGGGACCGGGCCGGCACCACGAACGGCGTCGGCGCACTTCCGGAGCGGCTCCCGGACCGCGTTGGACGCCACGGACGCGCGGACGGCCCTGACCCGGCCCGTGTCCTGCGCGGGGACCGCCGTCGTCCCGCCCCCGGGAAACCGGGGTGCGGCGGTCCCCGCGCATAAACATGCCCGGAGGCGATCCGCTGGCCCGGCCGGCCGCCCGCCTGCGTGCCGCACGCTTGGCCGTCAGCTGCCCGGCCGTCAGCTCAGCTGGTCGGTACCGCGCTCGCCCCGGTGGCGGGAGAACTTCGCCGCGTGGACGTAGTTGACACCCAGGATGCCGAGCCAGACCACGACCAGGCCGCTGAGATGGGCCTGGGCGGCGCCGATCGCGGAGAGCGGGATCGCCAGCACCAGGGTGATGATCGCGAAGCCGAAGCGCTCGCCGAAGTTTCCGTCCGGGGAGTCCGCCGCGCCGGGCCGGGGGCCGCGGGCCGCGGACAGCCGCTCCTCGGCGAGGCGCCGGCGGACCTGCGTGTCGACCTTCTCCACGAACGAGTCCACCAGCGCGGCCTCGTACTCCGGCCCCAGCTCCCGACGTGCGTCGAGCGTGGCGGAGAGTTCCTTCTTGAGCTCTTGGGACTCCATCCCGCCACCCTAGGATCCGGGGTTCTCGCCGGCACTGGGGCTAGCCCCCGTATCGCGCCGTACGAGCCCGCGCACGGGGCGGACCAGCAGGAGGGCGAGGGCGCAGCCGAGGCTGACCGCGGCGCCGCCCAGCAGGAGCGGGCGGACGCCGAAGAGGGTGCTCGCCGGGCCCGACAGGACCTGGCCGAGGGGGATGGCGAGGATCGAACCGCCCACCTCGTACGCGGTCACGCGGTTGAGCCGGTCCTCGGGGATCTGGGTCTGCATCGTGGTGGACCACTGCACGCCCCAGAACGCCCAGCCCACACCGCTGATCGCGTAGCCGAGCATGAGCAGCGGAAGGGCCGGGACCAGGGCCGCGGCCAGCGGCATCATCGGGAACAGGAACATCGCGAGGCCGCCGCCGAGCAGCGGGCGGACCGGACGGATCCGGAGCGCGAGGAGGCCGCCGAGGACGCAGCCGGCCCCGAAGGCGCCCTCCGCGTACCCGAAGGCGGCCTTGCCGTGCTCGGCGATGATCGAGGCCGCGCCGAGCGGGGTGAGCGGGCCCCACACGAAGACCCCGAGCACCCACCAGATCAGGATGACCGCCCACAGCCAGGACCTGGAGCGGAACTCGTCCCAGCCCTCCCGCAGGTTCGTGAGGGTGGACTGCGAGCGGTCGGCCTCGAAGCGGGGCAGGCGCAGCGCGACGAGGCAGACGCCGCTGATCGCGAAGGTGGCGGCGTCGATCACGAACACCCAGGCCGTCGAGGTGGCGGCCACGAGGACCCCGGCGAGCGCCGGCCCGGCCATCGTGGCCATTCCCTGGCTCACCCGCAGCACCCCGTTGGCCTGGGTGGGGTCGGTGGAGACCTGGGGGACGAGGCTGGAGGTGCCCGGCTGGAACATCGCGGTCGCGATGCCGCCGAGGACCGATCCTCCGATCACGAACCACAGGGTGGGGTGGCCGAGCCAGAGGTAGACGGCGAAGGAGCCCTGCGCCACGCACCGGACCGCGTCGGCGCCGATCATCTGCGGCAGGGGGTGGAAGCGGTCGGCGATCACCCCGCCGAAGACGATGAAGAGGGCGAAGGAACCCATCCAGGCGCCCAGCGCGTACCCGATGCCGCTCACCCCGTAGCCCAGGGAGATCATGGCGACGGCCAGGGCGACCGGCATCATCATGTCGCCCAGCATCGACACGATGCGGGCGGTGAAGAACAGGCCGAAGTTCCTGGTCCACAGACGGGTTCCGGGGACGGGTGGAGCGGAGACGGACGAAGTCGACGAAGTCGCCATGGGGGGCCAATTCACTTGAATGTGGTGGGGGGTTGGCCGGGTGGATCGGGGCGGCCGGCCCTTGAGGATCAAGCGCGGCCGGCGGGGCGGTCAAGTGAATTGATCCGGTCCGCCGGGGGGTCGGGGAGGGCTCGTCGGAGGGCTGGGGGGAGGCCTCGGGGGAGGCCTCGGAGAGGTCTCGGATGACGGGATCGGGTTGCCGTCCTGCATAAGCGCATGCAGAGTGCTCGGAGACTGAATATTCCGTCGGTGACCGGCCGGCTGCCCTTCGCACGGGGCGGGGCCGAGGGGACCGAGGGACGGAGGGGAACGGGATGAGCGAGAGCCCTGCGGCCCGGCTGCAGAAGCTGTTCGAGGGACACCGGCTGACGCCGACCCAGCGGCGCATCGCGCACTGCATGGTGCGCGGGGCGGCGGAGGTGCCGTTCCTGTCGAGCGTGGAGCTCGCCGAACTGGCCGGGGTGAGCCAGCCGTCGGTGACCCGGTTCGCGGTGGCGCTGGGCTTCGACGGCTATCCCGCGCTCCGCCGGCACCTGCGCGAAGTGGCCCCCGCGGAGCGGGCCCCGGGCGGGGAGGAGGACGCGTACAACGAGTACCAGCAGGCCGTGCAGGGCGAGATCGAGAACCTGCGGCAGCTCTCCGCGATGCTCGCCGACCCGGCGCCCGTCCGGGAGGCGGGACGGCTGCTGGCCGGGTCGCGCCCGCTGCCCGTACTGGGGCTGCGCGCGGCCTCCTCGCAGGCGCGCGGGTTCGCGTACTTCGCGGCGAAGGTCCATCCGGACGTCCGGCTGCTCGACGAGGGCGGCTCGATGCTCGCCGACCGGATCGACGCGGCCGCGGGCGCGGGGGCCTCGGCCCTGCTGTGCTTTGCGCTGCCGCGGCATCCGAAGGAGGTCGCGGAGGCCCTGGATCACGCGCGGGGGGCCGGGCTGACCGTGGTCACGGTCGCCGACTCCGCCTTCGCACCGGTGGCCCGCCACTCCGACCTGCTGATCCCGGCGCCCGTCGGGACGGGGCTGGCCTTCGACACGGCGTGCGCGCCGATGTTGTTGGGGCGGGTGCTGCTGGAGGCGATGGCGGATGCGCTGCCTGATGCGCAGGCTCGGCTGGAGGCGTTTGATGCGGGGGCGGTGGCGCGGGGGCTGTTCGTGGAGTAGGTGGGGTGCGGCGCCGTTGCCGGGGACTCCGTCCCCGGGCGCCTCAAGCGCCGGCGGGGCTGGGGTTTGGGAGGGTGGAGGGCGTGGTGCGT
>NZ_JBHXKA010000168.1:0-14489 GCF_042722885.1 Streptomyces sp. NPDC058401 | reverse complement strand
CCCCGCGCCGGGCGCGCGCGCCCCCCCGCCCCGCGCCCGCCGGGCCGCCCCCGGCCCCCCCCCCCCCCCGCCGCGCCCGCCGCCAGGGCGCCGAGGAAGGCGTCGAGCACCGCCGGGTCGAGCTCCTCGCGGAGCAGCGCCTCGGCGAGCTCGCCGCGGAGCGTGTACGAGGCCTCCGTGCCCGGGGCGGCCAGTACGCCGGCCAGCGCGGCCCGTACCGGAGGCGGACCGGAGCCCAGCAGGTCCCGTACGAGCGGGCGGAGCACGGGGGCGGCGGCCAGGCCCTGTTCGAGCCGCCGGTCCACGAACGCGGCGGCGTGCGCGGCGTCCTGCGGATGCCGCGCCAGGTGGTCCCGTACGAGGTCGGCCGCGCGCCGCGCCAGGCCCGGCGTGGTCAGCGCGGCCAGCGCGCGCACCACCTCGCCGTCGGCCCGCTCCCGCAGCGCGGCGAACACCGCGTCCGGGTCGGGCAGCACGGGGAGCGCGGCGACCAGCGCGGCGGCGGGCAGCCGACGGCCGCGTCCGGGATCGCGGAAGCAGGCGAGGGCCTCGGGGAGGTAGCGGGCCCGTACCTGGGGATCGCGGAGCAGGATCCCGAGGGCGCTGCCGTGCAGGGAGACGTCGGCGGGGCGGGCCAGGAGGGCCTGCGCGGCGTAGCGCAGCAGCTCGCGGTCGGCGGGGGTCCGTACGTGCGGGGCGGTGAGCGGCCCGTACGCGGCGGCCGCGACCCGGCGGCCGGGCCGCTCGTCGTGGGCCCAGCGGTCCACGGCCCGGCTGAGGGCGGAGGGCTCGTCCTCGGCGAGTACGGCGAGCAGCTCGTCGGCGCGGGAGTGCGCGGCGGCGACGAGCACCTCGGCCAGGTCGTCGACGGCGAGGCTGCGGTGGGTGTGCAGCAAGGCCTGCGCCGCGGTGGCGACGGTGGCCCCGGGCCGCCCGAGCAGCCGCCGCTCGTCGCGGAACCAGCCGCACAGCAGCGGCTGTACGAGGCGCGGTGCCCGGACCAGCCGCCGGGCGGCGGCTTCGAGGAGGCGGTGGTCGTGGGGTACCAGGCGGCGCAGCAGCTCGAAGCGGTCCTCCTCGGCGATGCGCACCCGGGTCCAGAACCACGCCCCGAACTCCCCCTCCCCCTCCGGGCCCCGACCGGGCTCGGGCGGACCGCCGGAGCTGCCGGCCCATGCGGCTCCGCCCTGGGCGGGGACCCGCGGGCGCCCGGTGCCACCGGGTCCCGGCCACGCGGTGGTGGCCGCCGGGCCCGGGGTCCCCAGGGCTCCCGCGTACGCCGCGGAACCGGCCGGTGTCGGGTCCGCCTGCGGCGCGGGGGCGGGCGCAAAGGCGGGCGCCGGGGCCACCGGGGCCGGCCCCGGTTCGTGCGCCCCGGCCGGACGGGGCCCGGTCAGGTGGGTGGTGAGGGCGTACAGGACGGGCAGGTACGGCGTCGCGTCGGGGGCGTGCAGCAGGGTTTCGCCCAGGAGCCGGGCGGCCCACCAGCGCGCCTCGGGGCCGTGGGCCGCGTCGGCTCCGCCGAGCAGGGCAACGAGCCGCTCCAGTGCCGCCGCCCGCTCCCCGGGCGGGAGCAGCCGCAGGGCCTCCAGCACGGGTCCGATGCGGTGGCGGGGGACGTCCCGGCCGAGGGTGTCCAGGGCGGCGGGGAGATCCAGGTGCGCGGCCTGCAGCCAGTCGGCGAGCTCCTCGTGGGCGAAGCGGTAGCCCTCTCCGGCGGGCACCAGCAGCCCCTCGGCGAGCACCGCGGAGGCCCACCCCGACCGCCAGGGGAACAGTTCCTCGAAGGCGGCCCGGTCCAGCTGCCCCTGACCGGGTCCCAGACACCGCCGGGCGGCTTCGTGCACCCGCCCGGCCACCCGCGCGGCCAGCCGGCCCGCGCCGGGCCCGTACACCGCGGCCGTGTCCGGGCCGTACGCCGCACCGGTGTCTGCCCCTCCGGTGTCCGTCCCTCCCATGTCGGGGCCGCCCGTTTCCGGGGCCGCGCCCGGTCTGCGCGGCTGCGGCAGTGCGGCGGACACCCGGACGGCCACGCGCAGGCACAGCAGGTCGAGGTGTGCGGCGAACACCTCGTCACGGGACGGACGGCCGGCGGTGACCCCGGCCGCGCGGATCTCCGCGAGCAGCCGCAGGGTGAGCGGGTGCCGGGCGTCGGCGCCCGCGACGGCGCCGTCCGGGACGCCCAGCCGGGTCCCGGCGAGCGCCGCCTCCTCGGGGGTGAGGTCGCCGACCGGGACGGCGGGCGGCAGCCCGCGGGCCGGCCGGGCCGGGGTGCGGAGCATCCGCTGCGGGTAGAGCCTGCCGGCCGACTCCCAGTGCTCGGGGCGGGCGGCCACGGCCAGCCGGGCTCCGGTCGCCTCCAGCCAGGCGGCAGTGGCGGCGGTCCACGGCCCGGCCCGGCCCGCGAGCCGCGGCGGCATCTCCTCGGGCCCGTCCAGCACGACGAGCAGGGGCCGCCCGGCCGAGGCCACGAGCGCGGCGAGCTCCGATGCCGGGTCCGTCCCCCTGGCGGCGGCCGGCACCTCGGCGGGCGGCACCTCCGCGGCCGACGCCCCCGGGACCGGCACCGCGGCAGCCCGCACCCCGGCGGGCGGCACCTCCAGGATCCGTCCGGCCTCCGCCAGTGCCCGGGCCACCGCATCGGCCAGCGAGGTGTCCCCGGCCCGCAGGTCGGCTCCGCGCAGCCAGAGGGTCGGGGCCGGGCGCGGGCCGCGGGCGCGGCGGGCCGCCAGGGCGGCGAGGGCGGTGGTGCGGCCGGTGCCGGGGCGTCCGACCAGGGCGAGGACCGGGCGGTCCGGGCGGTCCCCGGCGGTGAAGGCGTCCAGTTCGGCCGCGATCGCCGGGCGGTCCACCGGCTCCGGTCCCCCGGTGGCGAGGACCGCGCCCAGGGTGGTGCCGGTGAGCTGCAGGGCTCCGGCGAGGTTGAGATCGGGGCCGTGGCCCGGCACGGTGGCGGCGTTGCGTTCGAGCAGCGCGGCGAGGGGTCCGCCCGGGTCGGCGGCGGCCGCGGCCGTGAGCGGCACGGCGAAGCCCCCGGAGCGGCGCTCCGCGTGCAGAGCGGTGCACAGGACCGCGAGCACCGCTCCGGTTTGGGCGTCCAGCACCGGGCCGCCGCAGGCCTCGCCGCCGAGCCGCAGCGCGTCGCGGCCGTCGGTCCCGATGGCCAGTTCCAGCGCGGCCGGGAGCAGCTGAGCCCCGTCCCCCGCCCCGAGGGCCGCCGCCGTGTACGCGGCCTCGGCCGGGCCGAGCACCCGCGCCTGGCGCCAGCCCCGCGCCGACAGCCGTACGTAGGTCCCGGGAGCGATCACCGCCCGCGGTGCGACCGGCAACGGCCGTACTCCGAGCCCGTCGCTCCGTACGAGCGCCAGCCCCAGCTCCGGCAGGACGGTCACGTCCGAGGCCCCCGCCACCCAGGTCCGCTCCCCCGGCGGCGCCCCGTGCAGGACCACCCGCGCCAGTCCGTCGACGGCCTCGTGGCTGGTGAGCACCGTCCCGCGGTCGTCCGCGACGAACCCGCTCCCCCGCGGCCGCCCGGCGAGATCGCAGATCCTGATCAGTTCCGCCGTCACCGCACCACTCCCCGTCGCGCGTGCCCCGTAGGCACGACCGTAGGCAGGTGAAGATCAGCGGGAAAAGGACGCGAGGCGAAAGCGCCCCCTTACGCTCCCTCCATTCACTCCGAGCGCCTGCTCGGACGGGTGAATAAGGGGGTCCGGATGGATAGAGACCTACCCGAGGGGGGTCGTGGAGCGGTGAGCAGCAGTCCATGTGCGCTCACCGCTCCACGTCAAACGAAAACCGGCCGGCCCGAAGGCCGGCCGGTGAACGCATCAGAAGAACGCACCAGGAGAACGGATCAAGGATCCGGTCAGGCGAAGACGGCGAGCGACTTCGCCTTTCCGCCCTTGTTCTCCACGAGTCCGAGCAGCTGCCCGTCCGGCCCGTAGACCGCGACCGCCTTGCCGGGCTCGTACTCGTCCGGCATGTCGATCCGCACCCCGTTCGCCAGCAGTGACGCCCGCCGGGCGTCGAGCTGCCAGCGCGGGAACGCGGCAGCCGCCGCGTCGCCGATCGGCATGACGGTCAGCTCCTCCTGGAGCTGGTCGAGCGTGCGCGCCCGGTCGATCTTGTACGGACCCACCCGCGTGCGCCGCAGCGCCGTGAGGTGCCCGCCGACGCCGAGGTCGGCGCCCAGGTCACGCGCGAGCGCGCGGATGTACGTACCGCTGGAGCAGACCACGGAGACCACGAGGTCGACGACCTTGGTGCCGTCCTCGGCCTCCGCCTCGCGCATGTCGTACACCTGGAAGGAGGACACGGTCACCGGGCGGGCCGGGATCTCGAACTCCTCGCCGTCACGTGCGCGCTTGTAGGAGCGCACGCCCTTGATCTTGATGGCGCTGACCTTGGACGGGACCTGCATGATCGCGCCGGACAGCTTGGCGATGCCCGCGTCCACGCCCTCCCGGGTGACCCCGGTGGCGTCGGTGGACGAGATGATCTCGCCCTCGGCGTCGTCCGTCAGGGTGTTCTGGCCCAGCCGGATGGTGCCGAGGTACTCCTTCTCCGTGAGCGCGAGGTGGCCGAGGAGCTTGGTGGCCTTCTCGACGCCCAGGACCAGCACGCCCGTCGCCATCGGGTCGAGCGTGCCGGCGTGGCCCACGCGGCGGGTCTTGGCGATCCCGCGCATCTTGGCGACCACGTCGTGCGAAGTGAAACCGGACGGCTTGTCGACGATGACCAGGCCGTCCGGCGTCTTCCCTGCGTTGGTGCTCATTACGCGGATGCGTCCCCGTCTTCGTCGGCGTCGGCCTCGTCGGCTTCGTCCTCATCCGGCTTCTTGTACGGGTCGGCTTCGCCGGCGTACTGGGCTCCGGAAGAAACCTCGCGCACCTGGGCGTCGGAGGTCCGCGCCTTCTCCAGGAGGTCCTCGATGCTCTTGGCGGTCTCCGGAAGGGCGTCCGCCACGAACGTCAGGGTCGGCGTGAACTTGGTCTGCGCCGCCCGGCCTACCGCGGAGCGCAGTACGCCCTTGGCGCTCTCCAGGCCCGCTGCCGCACTGACCCGCGCCTCGTCGTCGCCGTACACCGTGTAGAAGACCGTGGCCTCCCGCAGGTCGCCGGTGACCCTGGTGTCCGTGATGGTCACGTGCGTACCGAGGCGGGGGTCCTTGACGCCGCGCTGCAGCTTCTCGGCCACCACCTCCCGGATGAGGTCCGCCAGCTTCTTCGCCCGCGCATTGTCGGCCACTGGTCCGTCTCCTTCTTCGTCTTGCGGTCAGTCTTCATCACCGTGGAGCCGCCGTCGTACCGACAGCAGCTCCACTTCCGGACGTGCCGCGACCAGCCGCTCGCAGCGGTCCAGTACATCCGAGAGGAACCCCGTGTCCCCACTCACCAGAGCGACCCCTATACGGGCCCTGCGGTGCAGGTCCTGGTCGCCCACTTCGGCCGCGCTCACAGAGAACTTGCGCTGGAGCTCGGCCACGATGGGCCGGACGACGGAGCGTTTCTCCTTCAGCGAGTGAACGTCGCCGAGGAGCAGATCGAAGGACAGAGTCCCCACGTACATGCAGTTCCGGATGTCCCGCCGGTGCGGGTTCGGTGGCCTGCCGGCCGTCGCGCGGCAGGGTCATCAGAACCGTACACGCAACGGCCGGGGCCGATCGACGGATATTCCGCCGACCGGCCCCGGTGTTACAGCACCTACGACACGGTGCGAACCGCCTCGCGCTTACGCGCGGGGCTTCTCGCGCATCTCGTACGTCGCGATGACGTCGTCGATCTTGATGTCGTTGAAGTTACCGAGGTTGATACCACCCTCGAAGCCTTCGCGGATCTCGGTGACGTCGTCCTTGAAGCGGCGCAGACCGGAGATGTTGAGGCTCTCGGCGATGACCTTGCCATCGCGCAGGAGCCGCGCCTTGGTGTTGCGCTTGACCTCGCCGGACCGGATGAGGACACCGGCGATGTTGCCCAGCTTGGACGAGCGGAAGACCTCGCGGACCTCCGCCGTACCGAGCTCGACCTCTTCGTACTCCGGCTTGAGGAGACCCTTCAGGGCCGCCTCGATCTCCTCGATGGCCTGGTAGATCACCGAGTAGTAGCGGACGTCGACACCCTCGCGCTCCGCCATCTGCGCGGCACGGCCTGCCGCACGGACGTTGTAGCCGATGACGATGGCGTCGGAGCCCATCGCCAGGTTGATGTCGGACTCGGTGACCGCACCCACACCGCGGTGCAGGACGCGGATGTCGACCTCTTCGCCGACGTCGAGCTGGAGCAGCGAGGACTCGAGAGCCTCCACCGCACCGGACGCGTCGCCCTTGATGATGAGGTTGAGTTCCTGGACCAGACCGGCCTTGAGGACCGAGTCGAGGTCTTCCAGGGACACCCGGCGGACGCGCTTGGCGAAGTTGGCGTTGCGCTCACGCGCAGCACGCTTCTCGGCGATCTGACGGGCGGTGCGGTCCTCGTCGACGACGAGGAAGTTGTCGCCGGCGCCGGGGACGTTGGTGAGACCCAGGACCAGGACGGGGGTCGCGGGACCCGCTTCCTCGACGTTGTTGCCCTTGTCGTCGAGCATGGCGCGCACACGGCCGTAGGCGTCGCCCACGACCATCGTGTCGCCGACGCGGAGGGTACCGCGCTGGACGAGGACGGTGGCAACGGCACCGCGGCCGCGGTCGAGGTGGGACTCGATCGCAATACCCTGAGCGTCCTGCTCCGGGTTGGCGCGCAGGTCGAGCGAGGCGTCGGCGGTGAGGACGACGGCCTCGAGCAGGGAGTCGATGTGCAGACCCTGCTTGGCGGAGATGTCGACGAACATCGTGTCGCCGCCGTACTCCTCGGCGACCAGACCGAACTCGGTGAGCTGACCGCGCACCTTGACCGGGTCGGCACCCTCGACGTCGATCTTGTTGACCGCGACGACGATCGGGACGCCGGCGGCCTGGGCGTGGTTGAGCGCCTCGATCGTCTGCGGCATGACGCCGTCGTTGGCCGCGACCACGAGGATCGCGATGTCGGTCGACTTGGCACCACGGGCACGCATGGCGGTGAACGCCTCGTGACCCGGGGTGTCGATGAAGGTGATCTTGCGCTCTTCACCGTTGACCTCGGTACCGACCTGGTACGCACCGATGTGCTGCGTGATGCCACCGGCCTCGCCCGCAACGACGTTCGTCTTGCGGATGGCGTCGAGCAGTCGGGTCTTACCGTGGTCGACGTGACCCATGACGGTCACGACCGGCGGACGCGGCATGAGGAATTCCTCGCCGCCCTCGTCCTCGCCGAACTCGATGTCGAAGCCCTCGAGGAGCTCGCGGTCCTCTTCCTCCGGGCTGACGATCTGAACGACGTAGTTCATCTCGCCGGCCAGCATTTCGAGGGTCTCGTCGGAGACGGACTGCGTGGCAGTGACCATCTCGCCGAGGTTCATCATCACGGCGACGAGCGACGCCGGGTTGGCGTTGATCTTCTCCGCGAAGTCGGTGAGGGAGGCACCGCGCGACAGGCGAACGGTCTCGCCGTGACCACGCGGCAGCATGATGCCGCCGACCGACGGGGCCTGCATGGCCTCGTACTCCTGGCGACGCTGGCGCTTGGACTTGCGTCCACGACGCGCGGGACCACCGGGACGGCCGAAGGCGCCCTGCGTGCCACCACGGGCATTGGGACCACCGGGACGCCCGCCGAAGCCGGGACGACCGCCGCCGCCGGCACCGGCCGGACCGCCGCCGAAGCCGCCACCACCGG
The DNA here is from genome assembly GCF_042722885.1 of Streptomyces sp. NPDC058401. Lineage (NCBI taxonomy): Bacteria > Bacillati > Actinomycetota > Actinomycetes > Kitasatosporales > Streptomycetaceae > Streptomyces > Streptomyces sp. NPDC058401. The sequence continues at coordinate 6,732 of NZ_JBHXKA010000168.1, read as the reverse complement.
GACGGGGACCGCCGAAGCCGCCGCCGCCACCCGGACGCGAGCCCGGACCGGCCGGACGACCGGCGAAGCCGCCGCCCGCGGGACGACCCGCGCCACCGGCACCGCCGGGACGGGGACCACCGGCACCGGGACCACGGCCACCGGGGCCGCCACCGGGACGGGGACCGGGACCACCGGCAGCGGGACGCTGCGGCATCATGCCCGGGTTGGGACGGTTACCACCGGGAGCACCACCGGGACGCGGGGCGCCGCCCTGCGGGCGCGGCATGCCGCCCGGGGTCGGACGGCCCGCACCGGCGCCCTGGGGACGCGGAGCACCGCCGGGGCCGCCCTGCGGACGGGGAGCGCCACCCTGGCGGTCACCGGCGCCGGGGGCGCCGGGACGGGGAGCGCCGGCCGGACGGGGCGCCTGCGGGCGCGCCATGCCGGTGGAGCCACCAGAAGTGAACGGGTTGTTGCCCGGACGGGGACCGGCCGGACGGGCGCCCTGCGGACGCGGTGCCGAGGCACCGGGACCGGCGGGACGCTCGGTGCGCGCCGGAGCGGCACCGGCCGGACGCGGGGCGCCGGGACGGGCGCCGGACTGGCCACCGGCCGCCGGACGCTCGGTGCGCTCGGGGCGCTGCTGCGCCGGACGCGGACCGGGGGTCGCGCCGGGGCCGGCGGGACGGTCGGTGCGCGCCGGGGCCGCGGCGGCCGGAGCCGCCGGGGGCGCGGAGAACTCGGTCGCCACGGGAGCCGCCGGAGCGGGCTTCGGGGCGGCCGGAGCCTTGGGACCGGGACGCGGGCCGCCTGCGGCGGGGGCCGGGGTCACCGGGGCGGGCGCTGCGGCGGCCGGGGCCTCCGCGACGACCGGCTTGGGGGCCGGGGCGCCGGGCTTCGGCGCCGCGGGACGTGCAACAGCACCCGGGGTGGGAACCCCGGGCTTGGCGGGGGCGGCCTTGCGGGGCTCACCCGGCTTCGCAGCGGACTTGCCGGCGTTGCCGCCGGGGCCCTGCAAAGCGTCGGTCAACTTGCGTACGACCGGCGCCTCGATCGTCGAGGACGCCGAACGGACGAACTCACCGAGTTCCTGGAGCTTGGCCATGACGACCTTGCTCTCAACTCCGAACTCCTTGGCGAGTTCGTATACCCGGACCTTAGCCACTTCGCTCCTTTTAGGTCCGGGTTACGCCGGACCGTCTCTACTTCATGCTCGTACTCATCGCGTACTCATCGAGGGGTGCTCATCGCAATCTCGACCTACTTCCAACTCGCGAGGTACCTGACCGCACGGTGATCCGTGCCGTACTACGTGCTTGGTGTCGCCTCGGCCTCATCGGCCACGGCATGGTGCAATTCCGCCGTGTCGAACGGTCCTGCGGACTTGAAGGCCCGGGAGAACGCCCTACGGCGGACAGCCTGGTCGAGGCAGACCACGGCGGGGTGCACGTAGGCACCCCGGCCGGGCAGCGTACCGCGAGGATCGGAGACACATTTGTCACCGACCGCCACGATGCGCAGCAGATCGCTCTTGGCCGCTCGCTCCCGACACCCCACACAGGTGCGTTCGGGGCATGCGCGGGCTTGCGTCCGGCCAGACACGCTTAAGTCTACCTCCCCGCACCGACCTCACCCCTTCGGGTGATAAATCGAACGGATGTCGTTGTGATCACGAGTGCCGGGTCCCGCCGCCGAAACCTCGGCGGAGGACAGCCGTGCACGTCGAGCAGGGCTCTTCGTCGTCCCTGCCGTTCCTGTGTACCGCCCGGACAGCTCCGGGCGGTAGCGGTTTTATTCCCCGCGGCGGTCGTCGCGCCGGTCGTCCCGGCGCTCGTCGCCCCGGTCGTCCCGGCGGTCGTCGCCCCGGTCGCCCCGGTCGCCCCGGTCGTCCCGGCGCTCGGCGCGGTCGCCCCGGTCGCGGTCGTCGCCGTCCGAGGGCTGCTCGGTGTCGGGACGGATGTCGATGCGCCAGCCGGTGAGCCGGGCGGCGAGGCGGGCGTTCTGGCCCTCCTTGCCGATGGCCAGCGACAGCTGGTAGTCGGGCACGGTCACCCGGGCGGACCGGGTGTCCCAGTCCACGACCTCGACCTTGCTCACCCGGGCGGGTGACAGGGCGTTGGCGACCATCTCCGCCGGGTCGTCCGACCAGTCGACGATGTCGATCTTCTCGCCGTGCAGCTCGGCCATCACGTTGCGCACGCGGCTGCCCATCGGGCCGATGCAGGCGCCCTTCGGGTTGAGGCCGGAGCGGTTCGCGCGGACGGCGATCTTGGTGCGGTGACCGGCCTCACGGGCGATCGCGCAGATCTCGACGCTGCCGTCGGCGATCTCCGGGACCTCCAGCGAGAACAGCTTCTTCACCAGGTTCGGGTGGGTGCGCGACAGGGTCACGGACGGACCGCGGACACCCTTCGCCACCCGCACGACGTACGACTTCAGGCGCAGGCCGTGCGTGTACTCCTCGCCGGGGACCTGCTCCTGCACCGGCAGCATGGCCTCCATCTTGCCGATGTCGACCAGGACGTTCTTCGGGTCCTTGCCCTGCTGCACGACGCCGGTGATGACATCACCCTCGCGGCCCAGGAACTCGCCGAAGGTCAGGTCGTCCTCGGCGTCGCGCAGACGCTGGAGGATCACCTGCTTGGCGGTCGTCGCGGCGATGCGGCCGAAGTCCGACGGGGTGTCGTCGAACTCCTTGGCCTCCTGGCCCTCTTCCAGGTCCCTCGGGTCCTCGGTCGCCCACACGATCACGTGACCGTTGGTCCGGTCGAGCACGACGCGTGCGCGCCGGAAGCTTCCCTCGGTGCGGTGGTACGCGATGAGGAGGGCCGACTCGATCGCTTCGACGAGCAGGTCGAAGGAAATCTCCTTCTCCCGGACCAGACCCCGTAGGGCACTCATGTCGATGTCCACGACTACGCCTCCTCTTCCTTCTTGTCCTTGCGGTTGAACTCGATCTCGACACGCGCCTTGGCGATGTCGGTGAATGCGATGCGGCGGGCGGTCGCCTTGCGGCCCTTCACGCCCGGGACTTCCAGGTCCATGCCCTCGTCGTCGACGTCGAGGATGCGGGCGATCACTTCCCCGCCGTCCGACGTCTGGAACTTCACGAGCCGGCCGATCGCCCGGATGTAGTGACGGTGCTCGGTCAGCGGGCGGTCCGCGCCCGGCGAGCTGACTTCGAGGACGTACTCGTCCTCGCCCATCGCGTCGGTCTCGTCCAGCAGGTCGGAGACCTCGCGGCTCAGCTCGGCGCACGCGTCCAGCTCCACGCCGTCGTCGGAGTCCACGATGATGCGCAGCATCCGGCGCTTGCCCGCCTTGGACGTCTCGATCTCCTCGAGGTCCAGGCCCTTGGCGGCGACGAGCGGCTCCAGCAATGCGCGCAGCCTGTCGCTCTGGGTGGTGCTCATCCGGGTGACTCCTCGGCCGCGTGTGCTGTTGTGATTTCCGTCGTGCGTCAGGTCAAAGGGTATCCGGTCGCGGGGGGTGTTGCCGTCCGCCCTGTGGACGGGGCCCCGGGTACCGTGATCACACTCTGTCCACGATCAGCCCAGTCAGCCCCCGGAGGCCTCGCCGTGCCCTCGATCCTGCCGTCGCGAAGAGGCCTGCTCGCCGGTGCCGCGGGCATCGCCGGAGCCGCGCTGCTCAGCGGTTGCTCCGACGACGGGCCGCCCGCCGCGGAGCCCGAGGTTCCACTCGAACGGCGGATGCGTGAGACGGCCGTTCGTGAGAGCGGGCGACTGCTGGAACGTTACGACGCCACGAGCGCGGCCCATCCGGCCCTCGCGCAGCGGCTCGCGCCGCTGCGCGCCTCGGTCGCGGCGCACACGGCAGCCCTCGCCGACGGCGGGTCCCCGGCTCCCTCCCGGTCCGCCGCCGCTCCTTCGCCGTCCCCCTCCCCCGTGCCGTCCGGGGCCGCGGCCGCCGCCCCGCCCGCTCCCGGGGCCTCGCCGGTGCCCGCCGCGGCCGCCGAGGCGCTGACCGCCCTCGCGGATGCCGAGCGGAGCCTGGCCGAGGCGCGGACCATCTCGCTGGCCGGCGCCCCCGGGGAGCTGGCCCGGATGCTCGCCTCGGTGGCGGCGTGCGGCCACGTGCACGCGTACCTGCTGACCTCGACCCCGGGAGCCTCCTCGTGACCCCCACCCCCTCCCCCGCCGGCCAGGTCCTGGAGGCCGCGCAGGCCGCGCTCGCCGCCGAGCACGCGGCCGCGTACGGCTACGGCGTGATCGGGGCCCGGACCGCGGCCGCCCGCTCCGCCGAGGCCCGGGAGGCGCACGGCGGGCACCTCGCGCGCCGCGACGCGCTCGCCCGCACCGTGCGTGAGCTGGGCGGTTCCCCCCGCGCCGCGGAAGCCGCGTACGCCCTGCCGTTCGCCGTGCGCACGCCCGCCGACGCCGAGCGGCTGGCCGCCGGGATCGAGGACCGGGTGGCGGGCGCGTACTCCGATCTGGTGCGGGCCGCGGAGGGCCGGTTGCGCCGCGAGGCGGCTGACGCGCTGAGCGCCGCGGCCGTGCGGGCGGCACGCTGGCGTGGTGGCGGCGTAGCCTTCCCTGGGCTCACGGAACGCGCGGACACACCGCGGACCTAGCGCGCAACCTCGCGCGACGAGCCCGGGTACGGCTGAAAGGGACCACGCACGCATGGCTTTCGAACCGCCGCAGCGGCTCGTACGGGCGCTCGGCGAGCTGCCGGAATCGGCGCACGTCTCGGACTGGCTGGGGCAGCTCCCCGGGCTGGCGGAGGGTGCGCTGGCCCGGCGCGGAGTACAGGCCCAGCGGGTGCAGGCCCCCGGCGGCCGCAGCAGCCTGGTCGTCCTCGTCCGGTACGCCGACGGGACCCCGGCCGCGCTGAAGCTGGCCCCGCCCGGGCTCCGGCCCGACCGGGAGCTCGCCGCACTGGCGCACTGGGGCGGTTTCGGGGCCGTACGGGTCCTCGACACGCGCCATCACGAGGAGGACGGGGCGCTGCTGCTGGAGCGGCTGCACCCCGAGGTCTCGCTGCGTTCGCTGCCGGAGGCGAAGGCGCTGCTGGAGGCCTGCGGCACGCTGCGCAGGCTGTGGGTGGCCCCGGAGCCGGGGCACGGCTGGGAGACGGTCGCCGAGCGGACCTCCGAGCAGGCCGAGGTGCTCCGCAAGGCTCCCCCGGAGACGGCGGAGCTGGCCTCGGCGGCGCTGGCGGCCCGTGAGGAACTGACGGCGGCGCCGGCCGAGAAACTGCTGCTGCACGGGAACTTCCGGCAGGGCAAGGTCCTCGCGGGCGAGCGCGCTCCGTGGCTGGCGGTGGGCCCCGACCCGATGGTCGGCGAGCGGGCGTACGACCTGGCGCGGCTGGTACGGGACCGGCTGGAGGACCAGATGGCCTCCTCGGCGGGGGCTTCGGGTGCCCGCCGACGGGTGAACAAGCTGGCCGACGCGCTGGAAGTGGACCGGGACCGGCTGCGCGGCTGGACGCTGTTCCGGGCCGTCGAATCGGGCAACCGGGCGCTGGCCGCCGGGCGGCGGCGGGACGCGGAGCTGCTGCTGGAGTTCGCGGGCTGGTTGTAGGGCATAACCCTCTTGGGGGACACCCTTGGGGGGACATGCCCGGCAGTGCCCGGCAGGAGGCCGCCATGCTCCAGGAACTGCTGACAGCCGGCGCCGTCGCGGGCGTCGGGATCGTGGCCTACCTGGGCGCCGCCGCCCGGGTGGTGAAGCAGTACGAGCGGGGCGTGGTCTTCCGCCTCGGCCGGCTGCGGGACGGCGTCCGGGGCCCCGGCTTCACCTTCGTGGTCCCCGCCGTGGACCGGCTGCGCAAGGTCAACATGCAGATCGTGACGATGCCCGTGCCCGCGCAGGAGGGGATCACGCGGGACAACGTCACGGTGCGGGTGGACGCGGTCGTGTACTTCAAGGTGGTGGACGCGGCCAACGCGATCATCCAGGTCGAGGACTACCGGTTCGCGGTCTCCCAGATGGCGCAGACCTCGCTGCGGTCGATCATCGGCAAGTCCGACCTGGACGACCTGCTGTCCAACCGGGAGCAGCTCAACCAGGGCCTGGAGCTGATGATCGACAGTCCGGCGGTGGGCTGGGGCGTCCAGATCGACCGGGTGGAGATCAAGGACGTCTCGCTCCCGGAGACGATGAAGCGGTCGATGGCCCGGCAGGCGGAGGCCGACCGGGAGCGGCGGGCGCGGATCATCAACGCGGATGCGGAGCTCCAGGCGTCGAAGAAGCTGGCGGAGGCGGCCGAGGTCATGTCGGAGCAGCCCGCGGCGCTTCAGCTGCGCCTGCTCCAGACCGTCGTGGCCGTCGCCGCGGAGAAGAACTCGACGCTGGTCCTCCCGTTCCCGGTGGAACTCCTCCGCTTCCTGGAACGCGCAGCCCCCGCCCCTGCGGCGCCGCCTCCGCCTCCGCCGCCCCCGGGTATCGCGGCCCACGCCCCTGCGGTGGCCTCTCCGGGTAGCGCGGCCTCGGCGCCTGCGGACGCCGCTGCGGGGCTCGGTCCCGAGGCCCTGCCCGAGCCCTGCCTGGACGGGTCCCCGCTGTCCTCTCCGGAGCCGGAGTCGGAGCCGGAGCCGGACGCGCCGCGCGGGTAGGCGCTGCGCGGAGCCGTCCCCTACCCACCCTTCCACCGTTCCCTGGGGCTCCGCCCCAGACCCCGCGCCTCAAACGCCGGCGAGGCTGGATGTATCCAGCCCGTCCGGCGTTTGAGGACCGGGTCCGGGCAGCGCCGGGGGAAGGGCCGGTAGGGGACAGCCGCCCGCAG
>NZ_JBHXKA010000167.1:0-14711 GCF_042722885.1 Streptomyces sp. NPDC058401 | reverse complement strand
GCCCCCCCCCCCCCCCCGGCGCCCCCCCGACGGGCGCGGACGGGGGGGGGGCGGGGCCGGCAGGCCCTGAAGGTCTCCACCCCCGTCGAGCGCGGTGCGGGGTCGGCGATCAGAAGATGCTGATGCCTCCGGTGCCACCGTTGCCGCCGAGGCCGCCGAAGAGGCCACCGAAGCCGCCCTTGCCGCCCTTGCCGGCGTTGCCGCCCTGGAAGACGCCGTCGCCGCCGTTGCCGCCCTTGCCGCCGTTGCCGCCGATCAGGAAGCCGTCGCCGCCGCTGCCGGCGTTGCCGCCGCTGCCACCGAAGAGGCCGCTGCCACCGCCACCGCCGTTGCCGCCCTTGCCACCGATGACGCCTTCACCGCCGCCACCGCCGCCACCGCCGCCGCCACCGGAGAGGACGCCGTTGCCGCCCTTGCCTCCGTTGCCACCGGCGCCGCCGATGCCGAAGACGCTGCCGCCACCGGAGCCGCCGGAGCCGCCACCGCCACCGACGAGGCCGCCGCCGCCTTCGCCGCCGTCCCCTCCGGCGCCACCGGCGGCCGGGAGAGCGGTGGCCACGTGGGCGGGGGCCGGAGCCGCCGTCGCCATGGAGGCCGGAATGAGAACCCCTCCCGAGATCATGGCGGCCGATGCGACCAGAGTCGCGAATCGGAATCCACGGCGGTTGGTGCGGACGACGTTGTTGGTGCGAGTCTTACGGTTCATGACCTTCTCCTATGGTTTACGTGTCCCGGATATTCGGGACGGTGAGGTAATTCGGGGAGAGGAGGAATTCCTTGGAGTGGCTTTCCGCCTCTTCCCTTCTGACTCAAGTAAGCCCCGGACGGGGCATCCGGGTCATGTTCCGGAAACTCGGGACTTGACACCCTCCGCACCACGGGTTAAAAGGCCGGGAGACCCGTGGGGTCAGTGCCGTGCGGGGTCAGCTGCCGCGGCGCTCGGTGTACGCGACGACGGAGACCCAGAGCATCGCCGTGACGGCTCCGACGGCCAGGGTCAGGGTGCCCGCCCGGCCACCGCCCATCGCCCAGCCGTTGCCGAGCAGCAGGGCGGTACCGGCCACCCGGGAGGCGATCGCGTACCGGCGGTTCCCGGCGCGGCCGAAGTGCCGGCCCAGGACGTAGCAGGCGGCGATCAGCGAGGTGAAGGTGACCGACCCGGCGGCGAAGTGGGCGTAGCTGTGCCAGGTGAGCGTCGCGGTCTCCGCGGAGGGGGCGCCCAGGGGGAACCCGTCGAGCGGGTCCATGACGAAGGCCCCCGCGGCGATCATGCCGAGGCCGGCGATCCGGACCAGCCGCGGCGCCCAGGTGCCTCCCGGGCTGCCGCGCAGGGCGCGGCGCAGGCCGCCGGCCCCGAGGGCGAGGAGCGCTCCGGCGAGCAGGAAGTTGGTGATCTGGAGCCAGCCGAGGCTGCCGTTGCTGAGGGCGCTCAGCGGGTGGCGGGCGATGTCGAAGCCCTGGCGGGTCGCGGCCTGGGTCAGGGAGACGAAGGCCCACAGCGGGGAGGCCACGACCGCACAGGCGAGGAGGGAGCGCGTGGCGGAGGAGGTGCGGAAGGACGGGGACGGGGAAACAGGGGCGGCGGGGGTCCGGGCGGGGGTCCGGGCGGGGGTCCGGGCGGGGGTCTGGGCGGTCATGGCGGGTACCTCTCGGGTTCGTGGCGGGCGGCTCTGCTGCGGTTCTCACCGCTACGTCGAACCGGCGATGTGACAGGGAATCGGCGCGTTCCCTGTCACATCGCCGGTTCGACGTGTAGGCAAGGTGCGGGCAGCAGCTCGACACCACGAGACGAGGAGTCCCCATGCGCTACCTGATGACGACGAAGCCTTCCGACACCGCCCCCGACGAGCGGCTGTACGCCGAAATGGGCAGGTTCATCGAGGAGCTGACCGCGGCCGGCGTCCTGCTGGCCACGGGCGGTCTGGAACCGGGCGGCATCCTGGTGGCCTCCGCCGGCGAGGAGATCACCGTGACGGACGGGCCGTTCGCCGAGGCCAAGGAGGCCGTGGCCGGTTTCGCGCTGATCGAGGTCCGGTCCCGGGAAGAGGCGATCGAGCTGGCCCGCCGCTTCCGCAGGATCGTCGGTGACGGCGAGAGCGTGGTCCAGCAGGTCTTCGGCTCCTGAGCGTGCCCGACACCTCGCGGACGATCGACGCGGTCTGGAAGCTCGAATCGGCCAAGATCATCGCCACGCTGACGCGCATGGTCCGCGACGTGGGCCTGGCCGAGGAACTGGCCCAGGACGCGCTCGTCGCCGCGCTCGAGCAGTGGCCGGGCGCCGGGGTCCCGGACAACCCCGGCGCCTGGCTGACGACCACCGCCAAACGGCGGGCGGTCGACCACATCAGGCGCTCCCGGCTGCTCACGGACAAGCAGGAACAGCTCGCCCGCGAGCTGGAGGGAGTGGAGGGGCGCCAGGAACGGCAGGAGCCGCAGGACCCCGGGCAGGACGACGTCCTGCGGCTGATGTTCCTCTCCTGCCATCCCGTGCTGCCGGCCCGGGACCGTGCGGCGCTCACCCTCCGGCTGCTGGGCGGTCTGACGGCCGAGGAGATCGCCCGGGCCTTCCTCGTCACGGCCGGCGCCGTCAGCCGGGGCATCGCCGACGCCAAGCGCACGCTGGCCGAGCACCGCGTGCCCTTCGACCTGCCGCAGGACACGGAGCTGCCCGAGCGGCTGTCCTCGGTGCTGGAGGTCATCTACCTGATCTTCAACGAGGGGTACTCGGCCACCTCCGGCGACGATCTGATGCGCCCGGGGCTCTGCCTCGAAGCGCTCCGGCTGGGCCGGCTGCTGGCCGAGCTGGCGCCCCGGGAGGCCGAGGTGCACGCCCTGGTCGCACTGATGGAGATCCAGGCCTCCCGTTCGGCGGCGCGCACCGGGCCCGCGGGCGAGCCCGTCCAGCTCCACGAGCAGAACCGGGGGCGCTGGGACCAGCTGCTCGTCCGCCGCGGCTTCACCGCGATGCTGCGCGCGCGGGAGGCCGGCGGGACCCCCGGCCCGTACATGCTGCAAGCGGCGATCGCCGTGTGCCATGCGCAGGCACGCACCGCGGCGGAGACCGACTGGGCGCAGATCGCGACCCTGTACGGGGCCTTGGCGCGGCTGCTGCCGACGGCGGTGGTCCAGCTCAACCGGGCGGTGGCCCTCGGCATGGCGTACGGGCCGCAGGCCGGCCTCGACCTGGTCGACTCCCTGGTCGCCGATCCCGTGCTCCGCGACTACCACCTCCTCCCCAGCGTGCGGGGCGACCTGCTGCTGCGCCTGGACCGCGGCCCGGAGGCGCGGCTGGAGTTCCTCCGGGCGGCGGCCCTCGCCAAGAACGCCGCCGAGCGCGCCTTCCTGCGGCGGCGCGCGGAGGAGGTGCCCGCCCCCGGCGGCCCGGCGGGCCCGGCTCCGGGGCCGACGCTCGGCGGGGCGGCCGGGGCCTTCCTGGGCCGGGCCGACCTGGACGCGGCGACGGTGCGCTCGTACGGCCAGACCCTGCGGCGGCTGCGCCTGGACCTCGGCGACGTCGCGCCGCTGTCCGGGGTGACGGCGCAGGAGGTGGCACGGGTGTGCACGGCCGCCTGGGGCGGTGCGGCGGCCGGGACCTGGAACCGGCACCGCTCGGCGGTACGCTCCTTCGGCGCCTGGGCCGGTCTGGACGGGCTCGCGGCCGGGCTGGAGCGGCGCACCGGGTCCCGCACCCGGGCGCCCGCGCTGGACCCCGTAGAGCTCGACGCGCTGTGGAACGACCCCGAAGTGCCGCTGCGGGAGAGGACGTTGTGGCGGCTCCTGCACGAATCGGCGGCGGGTGTGAAGGCCGTGCTGTCGCTGAACGTCGAGGACCTGGACCTGGAGGACCGCCGGGCGCGCGCGGGCGACACCCGGGTGAGCTGGCGCTCCGGGACGGCCCGCCTCCTGCCCCCTCTGCTGGCCGGCCGCACCCGGGGCCCGGTGTTCCTCTCCGAGCGGCGGCCGGGACCGGCCCGGACCCCCGGGCCGGCCGACCTGTGCCCGGAGACGGGCCGGCGCCGCCTGTCCTACGAGCGGGCCGAGTACCTCTTCAAGGAGGCCACCAAGCCCCTGGACCCGAAGCACGAGGGCTACACCCTGCGCCGCCTCAAACCAGGTACGCGAGGGACGGCGTAGGGCCGGCGGCCGATGCCTTGGTCATCCCGCCCCTGCTCCGCGCCGGAGATCGGGCCGGCCCGCGTCGGCCAGCAGGGCGAGGATCCGGGCGAGTTGAGCGCGTACGGCCTCGTCGGCGATGGTTCCGTCCGCGCCGACCGTGCTGCGGTCCACGGGGATCCGTACGCACGCCGCGTCCGTGATGTCGGCGCCGGTGTAGCCGAGCACGGTCCGCAGCGTGGCCTGCGCGCCCTCGCCGCGTCCGGGGGCCGCCGCGTTGACCCAGGCGACGGGCTTGTCGCAGATCTCGGTGCCGCCGACCGTCCAGTCCAGCAGGTTCTTGAAGGAGCCCGGCAGGGTCCCGGCGTACTCCGGGGTGCAGATCAGGATCCCGGCCGCCTCCGCGATGGCCGCGCGCAGCCCGGCCACGGGGCCGGGCAGCGGTTCGGCGTCGTCGTCGGGGTTGAAGTGCGGAAGGGCCGACAGTCCCTCGTAGAAGACCGTCCGCACCCGCGCGGGGGCGGCAGCCTGCGCGGTGCGCAGGACGGTCTCGTTGGAGGAGCCGGCCCGCAGGCTTCCCGACAGCAGGAGGATCACGGGCGACGTGGGCATCACAGACATGTGTCCCAATGTAATGAGGCTTCAGTCCTGCAGGTCCTCCATCCGGTCCAGGAGGGTGGCCAGCAGCGCGGACCGGCCCTCTTCCGCACGAGTCACCAGCTCCCGCAGCCGCCGCATGTCCTCCGGACCCAACGCAGTGCCGAGGTCCCGGGCACGAAGCGCCTCACCCACGGCAAAACCGGCCGCGTCCAGTGAGATGACGATGCCCGGGCTGCCTTGGGAGGGGCTCGGCCTGCTTCGACGGGACCGCCTCCACCGGCGTGGGCGCTGCGGAAGCCCGCGCATGGCCTCCACGCTGGCACGGGACTGCGCGAGGCGGAATCCGTCGATGGTGGTCATGTCCGCCGCATCCGTGACGGCGTTCCGCGCCACCTGCCAGCCGGCCACGAACGCGTCCATGGAGGCCGGTCGGCCCGATTCCAGGCCTTCCACCGCCTCCGACAGGCACCTCAGCGCCTCGCGGGTGCTCTTGCGCAGGGCGATGAGCCGGCGCACTTCCTCCTCGGCGCGCGAGCGTCGTCGGACGCGTTCCGCCGTTCTGGTCTGGAGTGCCGACGAGAACAGGGTGGCCCCCGCGCCCAGTACGGCTCCCCCGACCACGCCGATCAGAGCGAAGAGCTCTGCGCTGTCTGCCATACGGGCATCCTCACGAAGAGGCGGCCGCATGTCAGGGACTTCTCGAAGTCGGGGGGCGGCAGGCCACGCCCGCCGGCGTCCACGTGTCCGAAAGGGAACCGCCGGATGAGGTGTACGTGTCACTGTGTCTGTCCGTGAGGACGGCGACACGCTCGGGGGAGGCTTGGTGGCTGCCGACAGGAGCACCGACGGCTCAGGCAAACAGAAGGCCGTGTTCGTGGGCCCGCACCAGTTGCTGCGGCAGCTGGGCTCGGGCGGGATGGGCGAGGTGTATCTGGCCCGCTCGCCCGGGCTGAGACTGCTCGCGGTGAAGGTGATCAGGGCCGAGTACGCCGAGGACCCGCAGTTCCAGCGCCGCTTCCGGCAGGAGGTCGAGGCCGCACGGCGGGTGACCGGTTTCCACACGCCGCCCGTGGTGGATGCGGAAGCACGCGGCCGTCGTCCCTGGATGGCCACGTCCTACCTGCCCGCGCCGGACCTCGGCGAGGCGGTCCTGCGGTTCGGCACCCTCGGCGAAGAGGGGACACGGGCCCTGGGAGCGGCCCTCGCCGAGGCGTTGGCCGCGATCCACGCGGCGGGGGTGGTGCACCGTGACCTCAAACCGGGCAACGTGCTCATCGCGCGGGACGGTCCGCGCGTCATCGACTTCGGGATCAGCCGCGCCTTCGACGCCGTGCACCTGACCCGCACCGGCATGGTGTGCGGCACGCCCGGCTACGTCGCCCCCGAACGCATCGTCGCCGACTCCGCGACCACCGGCGCGGCCGACGTGTTCTCGCTCGGCTGCCTCCTGGTGTACGCACTCACCGGCCGCACGCCGTTCGGCGAAGGTGAACCCGCGCACGTCAACCGGCGGGTCGTGTACGAGGAGCCGGACCTCTCCGGAGTGCCCGCCTCCCTCCTCCCCTTGGTGGCCTCCTGCCTGGCCAAGGACTCCACCCGGCGCCCCACCGCGACGGCGGTGCTGGCCGCACTGGCCCCGGCCGATCCGGCGGCGCTGCTGAGCCCGTGGCTGCTCGCCGACCTCGACGCCCGGGAGCGGCAGGCCGAAGTCGATCTGGGCGCGCCGCCGGCCGATCCGCCCGCCCTGCCGGTCCGGACGTGGCAGTCGCTCAGCCGCCGCGGCCTGCTGGGGCTCGGCGCCGGCCTCGGCGCGGGCGTGGCCGGCGCCGTCGGCGTACCGCTGCTGCTCACCCGTCGCGCCCGCCGGGCCGTTGGCGGGGCGCCGGTGGGCAAGGACGTCGACGCGTGGGGTGCCGAAGCGGCAGGTTCCGGTACGCCGGCCGCCGCACCCGCGCCGCTGTGGAGCAAACCGATCAGCGGTGTGACGATCACTCACCAACTGTCCATGCTCGGTGCCACGCCGGTGTGGTGGAGCCGGGGACAGGGCGCGGTCGCCTTCGACGGGGCGACGGGGCGTCAGGCCTGGTCCCGGCAGGACGTGCAGTGCTTCCAGGTGCAGAACGACCTGATCTACGGGACGGGCCCGGGTTTCGCGAACCTGGTGTGGCTGAACTCCGGGGGCGAGAGCCACCAGGGCCCGCTCACCGTGCCCGCCGAGCAGCTCACCTATGCCGCGATGAGCCTGCGGACCTTCGGCGCGGACGGCCGGACGGTGGTGCTCGCCCGCCAGACCTCCCTGACCGGTGGCGGGGTCGTGGCCGGGGCCGAGCTGAGCAGTGGGGCAGTGCTCTGGCAGCAGGAGATCACCCAGAACATGGCAGTGTCCTTGGCCGGCACCCACGAGAACACGCAGGGCGGTTCCGGCAGCTCGCTGGGACTGGTCGCCGACGGCCGCTGCTACTACGAGGACGGCAAGGTCATCCACGCGGTGGACCTGCGCACCGGGACCTCCCACTGGCAGGTCACCAACCTCACCTCAGGGAATACCGAAGTACCCGCGCGGCTGCTGCGCACCGGCGAGCTCCTGCTGCTCGTCCGCGGCAACGCGGTCACCGCCCTGGACCCGGCCACCGGGCAGCAGCGCTGGACGGCCCCCACTGTCCCGCAGGCGGTCTTCGGCTGTGCGCTCGGCGCCGGCCGGCTCCTGCTCTCCGGGGCCGGGGGCACCGCGTACTGCCTGGACGTCACGACCGGCAAGGGGTTGTGGCACACCACCCTGGCGGCGACGACCGGGACGAGTGTGGCCACGGACTACCGGGCACCGTCGGCCGGAGACGGCTTCTTCGCCGTGCCCCTGCGGGACGGATCCTCCGGTGCGGCCGTCCTGGACGCCGCCGACGGCGCGATCCGCTGGGTGGCGAAGGCACCCTCCGACGAGGGCGGCTGGACCACCGCGGCCAAGAGCGGAGCGCTCTTCTGCGGGTCCGCCACCACGCTGCGCGCCTTCCGCGCAAGTGGTGCATGAGCACGCGGACCATCGGCCCGTACCGCGCCCTGCGAAGGCTCGGAGCGGGCGGCATGGGCGATGTCTACCTGGCCACCACCGACAGCGGACGCCCCGTCGCGGTGAAGACCGTACGGGAGGAGTACGCGGCCGATGCCGGATTCCGGCGCCGGTTCACCCAGGAGGTGGCGGCGGCCAGAGCCGTCAACGGGGCCTACACCGTGGCGGTGGTGGATGCCGATACCGAGGCGGACATCCCCTGGCTGGCAACCGAGTTCGTCACCGGCCCGTCGCTGCACGAGGCCGTGGCGCGACACGGCCCGCTCGCCGGGCCCGCGCTGCAGGTGCTGGCGGCGGGGCTGGTGGAGGCGCTGACCGCGATCCACCGCGCCCGGATCATCCACCGTGACCTGAAGCCCTCGAACATCCTGCTCACCCGGGACGGTCCGCGGGTCATCGACTTCGGCATCAGCAAGCCGACGGCCGACGCGCTGCCCACCGCGAGCGGCGAGATCGTCGGCACCCCCGGGTTCATGTCTCCCGAACACGCGACGGGTGAGCAACTCACCCCCGCCAGCGACCTGTTCTCACTCGGCGCCGTCCTGGCCTTCGCCGCCACCGCCCGCCCGCCCTTCGGCGAGGGGCCGGCCGCGGTACTGGTCTACCGCTCCGCCGAGGAGCCCCCGGACCTCGACGGAGTACCACGGGAACTGGTGGGACTGCTGGTGCGCTGCCTGGACCGGAACCCGGCCCGGCGTCCCGCACCGGCCGAACTCGCCGAAGCCTTCCGGTACGGTCCGGCGGTAGGCACCGACTGGATGGGCGAGGCCGAGCGGACGGTGCGCCGCCGCGAGCGGGACCTGGCACGGGTGCTCAAGGACCCGAACGGCACCCGGCGCCGCCTGCTCCTCCTCGGCGGAGCCCTGCTCGCCACGACCGCCACGGGAGGCACCGCCCGGGCACTGTGGCCCGGCCAGGACGGCGGCAGCCCCCCGAAGGCCTGGTCGGCCACGCTCCCCCGGGCCGGCATGACCCCCGTCGGCTGCGGACCGGAGGCGGTGGTGTGCGCGGACCGCACCGGGATGGCCGGCTACGCCCGCGCCGACGGACGCACCCTGTGGAGCAGCACCGCGGAGACCGGCATCCTCCCGGTCGGCGACGGCAGCCGGGTGTGGACCGTCGACTCGGCCGGCCTGGTGCAGGCGCGCGACGCCCGCGACGGCACGACGCTCTGGCGTTCGGCCGAAGCCGTTCCCGGCGCCCAGTCGGTGGCCCTGCCGATGCCCGGCCTGCTGCTGGTCACCGGTCAGGGCGGCGCACTGCACGCCTACGACGCGACCGGCGGGAGCAAGCGCTGGACCGGCACCGCGCTCGGCACCCCCTACCGTCTCCAGGCCATGGCCTCGGCGGACCTGCTGGTCGTCATGCTCCTCTCGGACCGGATCACGAGCGGCACGGTCCGCTTCACCGCGCTCGATGGTGCGACCGGGCGGCAACGCTGGTCGCTCGACGCCCAGGACCTGTACGCGCCGCCGACCGGCAGCACCTTGTACGCCCTCACCGCGGATCTGGCCCTGGCCGCGGTGGGCGGCCGGGACGGCTCCACCGTCTGGAGCCGGCCCAGCGGCCTTCCGCCGGTCGCCGTGACCATCTCCCTCACCGGCTACCGGACCTCGCTCTCCCTCCACCAGGGCGTGCTCACCTGCGTCCCCCTCGGACTCCTGACGCCCCCGGACGACCCGGTCGGCACGGCGGCGTTCGACCCCGCCCAGGGCGCCCCACTCTGGAGCGGCCGGCACACGGGCCCCGTCAACGGGAGCGCCGACGCCGCAGGGATGCTCGTCCTGGGCGGACCACGGGGCACGACCGGCACCGACCTGCGCACCGGGCGCACCGTCTGGACCCGGCAGTCACCCCAGGGCGCCACCACCGTCCGGGAGGCGGCCGGGAAGCTGGTCCTCCTCACCGCACCCACCGCCGCCGGCGGAATCACCCTGCAGGCGGTCACCGCCGGCGACGGCGCCCGCCAGTGGCAGCAGACCTTCGCCCGGCAGCCGGGCGACCCGCAGATCCTGCTCCAGGACTCGGCCCTCCTGATCGGCTACGGGACCACCCTGACCGCCTACCACCTGCCCGGCAACTGACCGCCTCCGAAGGGTTCACCACGAGATGACCGACACCGAGGACACCCCGCCCGCCCCCGGGCAGCCGCCGGCCCCCGCGTCCACCCGCGTCCTGCCGGAGCAGCCCACCCCGGCCACCCTCCCGGATCCGGCCGACCTGCGCCCGGTCGGCCCCGCCCGACGGTGGACCTGGTTGCTCACCGGCCTCGCCGCCGGGGCGGGCGCCGTCGCCCTCGTACTGAGCCTGGTCGCCAACCTCGCCGAACCGGCACCGACCGCCGCACCGCCCCCTGCGGCGACCGCCACCGGCGCCCCGGCGACCCCGCCCCCCACCACGCTGGTCGACGGCTGTGCGCTGCTGCGCCCGGAGACGGTCGAGCACTACGTCAAGGGAGCCACCTGCACCGCGTCCCCGATCGCGAGCGGTCTGGCCGCGTCGACGGGCAACTGGTTGAGCAAGGAGTCCGGTTACACGTACGCGCAGGTCGAAGCCCTCCTCGCCTCGTCGGCCGAGAGCGTCTACCAGCAGACCCTGACCGTCAGACGGACGACGGCGACCACCACCGGCGCGAAGATCACCGTCGACCGGGCCGTTCCCGGCCTCGGCGACAAGGCGACCCTGCTCTACACCGACTTCGGCAGCAGCGGCCGTGTCACCCTCTCGGTGCTCCAGAAGAACGCGCTCATCAGCGTCGAGTACTCCGGATTCACCTCCTCCGGCCTGACCATCAAGAACATTCCCCGCGACATCGCCGAGGCGGCCGCCATCGCCTGTGCCAAGGACGCACTCGCCACGCTCACTGCTCCGTGAGCGGGGAGACCGGACGTCGGCGGTCAGCCGAAGCGGCCCTGGACGTAGTCCGAGGTGCGGGGGTCGGCCGGGGCGGAGAACATGGCCTCCGTGGGGCCGTGTTCCACGATCTGGCCGGGCGTGCCCTGTTCCGCGAGGAAGAAGGCGCACTGGTCGGAAACCCGGGCCGCCTGCTGCATGTTGTGCGTCACGATCACGATGGTGACCTCGTCGGCCAGCTCGCGGACGGTCTCCTCGATGCGGCGCGTGGACGTGGGGTCCAGGGCGGAGCAGGGTTCGTCCATGAGCAGGATCCGCGGCCGCACCGCGAGGGAGCGGGCGATGCACAGGCGCTGCTGCTGGCCGCCGGAGAGCGCGCCGCCCGGCTGGCGCAGCCGGTCCTGGACCTCCTTCCACAGTCCGGCCTTGGTCAGGCACTCCTCCACCAGCGCGTCCTTCTCGGCCGCCGAGGCGCGGGTGCCCGTCAGCTTGAGGCCGGCCGTGACGTTGTCGTAGACCGACATCGCGGGGAAGGGGTTCGGCTTCTGGAAGACCATCCCGATCCGGCGGCGGGCGTCGGTGAGGCGGCGGCCGCGCGCGTAGACGTCCTCGCCGTCGAGGAGGACCTCGCCGGCCAGTTCGGCGCCCGGGATCAGCTCGTGCATCCGGTTGAGGATCCGCAGGAAGGTGGACTTCCCGCAGCCCGAGGGGCCGATCAGGGCCGTGACCTGGCCGCCGGGCATCGTCAGGGAGACCCGGTTGAGGACCTTGCGGCCGCCGAACCACGCCGAGACGTCCCGGGCGTCCAGGGTGGACGCGCCCGTTGCGGGGAGCGTGGGGAGGGAGAGCGTCTGCGTCGTCATCAGGGCCTCGTTCACAGGAGGTTGGGCAGGAGGAGGGCGGCCTGGTCGGCCACCGCCAGGCCGAGGGCGGCCAGTACCGGGAAGCCGACCAGCCAGGTGTGCGCGCGGCCCCAGCGGATCCGCGCCCAGGCCAGCGCCGCGGCGGCGAGCAGCAGGGCCTGCGCCCACAGGACCAGCGGGAACCAGGCGGAGGTCTGGCTCCCGAGGGGAGCCTCGTCCGCGGCCAGCCGCCCCGGGGTGCGGCCGCCGGACTGCTGTACGGGCGTGGTGAGTTCGGCGTCGACGTGGACCACGCCGTCGGGCATGTACGGGGTCCCGTCGGCGGTCATCAGGGTGAGCAGGGCCGCGTCACCGGTGGGCCGGGCCGGCTGCGGGTCGCCCGCGCGGCGGACGCCCAGCACCTTGTACGTGTGCTCGCCCTGGCCGGTGACGACCAGGAAGGTCTCCCCGCGCTCCAGGTCCGCGATGTGGGCGAAGGGGCCGCCGTAGCCCGCCTGGCGGCCCATGAGGATGCTCGTGCCGGGCTGGCCGGGCAGGACCGTGTCGCGCCGGTGGCCGGGCCCGGAGGCCAGTACCCCGGAGGTGGTCGCCTCGCGGACCACCTCGCGCAGCCCGATCTGCGGGATCTCCAGCAGGGCGACGGGCGTGCCGGGCTCGGTGGGCCCCAGCGGCGCGGTGGCGTTGGCGAGCCCTTCCCGCAGCTGCGCATACCCCACCCGGCGGTCCCGCTCGTGCCGGAGGTGTCCGAGCGGGCCCACTTCCGCGACGAAGCCGAGGAGCAGGGCGCCCAGGATGGCCAGGGCCGCGCCGGTGGCCCACAGGCCGGGTGGACCCGTACGTCCCGCCGGGGCCTCGGGGGCTCCGGCGGGGTCGGGGCGCACGTCCACCGGCGGGGTGGAGGTGGCTGTCATCGTGTCTTCTCCGAACGCGGATGAGGATGCGGGCGCGGGTGCGGGTGCGGGTGCTGCGGGGATGCGGCGGGCTCGGCCACTTGGCCGCGAAGGCCGGTCGCCCGTACGTCAGTTGCCGGCGAAGGTCAGCAGGCCGCGGCGGCGGGCCCACCAGACGAGCGCGCCGCCGGTGACGACGAGGCCCCCGGAGAGCAGGCCGACCGCGGTGGCGTCGGCGCCGGTGTTGGCCAGGCCGCCACCGGGGCCGCCCGAGCCGCCGGCGGCTCCGCCCGAGACGTTGGTGGAGACGCCGACGCTGCTGCCGCCGCTCGTGGTCGTCCCCGTGGTGGCGGACGCGGACGGGGAGGGGGACTCGGTCGGGGCGGGGGTGGGGGACGCCGACTCCGAGGGGGTGGGCGTCGGGGTGGCGGTCGGGGTGGGCGTGGCGGTCGGGGTCGGCGTGGGCGTCGCGGTCGGGGTCGGGGTGGGGGTGGGGGTCGGCGTCGGGTTGCCGGTCCCCGGGTCCGTGGTCCGGTACTCGGTGTTCGAGGTGAACCACAGGGAGGCCGCGAACGTCCCGTAGGTGTCCGTGCCGAAGGCCTTGCGGCACACGACCGTCAGGTCGTAGCGGCCTTCGAGGGTGGTGAAGCCGGCCTGGCTGGCGTAGTCCCGCATGGTCATCGTCAGCGGGACGCCGATGCCGCCCGAAGCCGCCGGCGGGTACGTGCTGATGGGCGAGTTGCCGACCACGTTGAGCCCCTCGGCCGGGAAGCCCTTGCCGGCCACGGTGACCAGGATGTTCGTGGAGGGCTCCGGGCAGGCGGCCGACGTGGTCACGTCGATGCTGCTGCCGTCGCTGCCGGTGGCGGGGTTGATCTTCGCCGAGCCGGCCGGGGCGGCGTGGGCCGCCGTCGGCACGGTCAGGGCCAGGCCCACGAGGGCGGCGGCCGCCGCGGTCGCGGCGCCTGCCGCGGATCGCCGGCGGAGGCGGGTGAACTGCACGATGGGCTCCTTCTTGGCGTTCTGGCGTTCGTTGGTGGCGGAGGTGGCGGAGGTGGCCGAGGTGGCGCGCCGGCGGGCCGAAACGGCGGCCGCGGCCCGGGCCAGGCGCCTGCGGCGCCACACCCACAGCCCGCCCCCGGTGATCACGAGGATCAGCGCGAGCAGCGCCCACGGAACCGTCCACAGCGCCACCGACCGGGTCAGGGAGGGCAGTTCGGGGTCCACGCCGTCGCGGGCGGCGACGGGCTGGACGGAGACGACGGCGGAGGACCGCAGCACCTGGGCCACCCCGCCGGCCTTGGCGGTGATCGTGAGCGAGGTGCCGGGCAGCAGGTCGCCGAGGTCCTTCGCGCCGTCCGCGGTGACGGAGGTGCCGAACAGGCCGTTGACGCGCACGGCCTGGCGGGCGCCGAGCCGTACGTTGCCGGTGTTGCGCAGGGTGTAGGTGACCGTCGCCGAGCCCTCGGCGAAGGGGTTCGCGGAGCCTTCGTACGTGGCGGCGACCTGCTGGACCTCCAGGCGCGGGGTGAGGGTCCCGGCGGCGCGGACGTAGACGCGGGCGCCGACCCGCTGGTCGAGCTTGACCTTGTTGCCCTGGCCGTCCTGGGCTCCGGCGGCGAGCGAGGCGACGATGCCGCCGGTGTGGTCCCCGGGGGTGACCTCGCGGGGGACGGTGACGGTGAAGGGGACGATGACGTTGCCCTTGGGCGGGACGGTCACCGTGTCCTTCTCCAGCCTGATCCAGCTGCCCGCGTCCTTCGGCGTCCGGCCGGCCGGGAGCAGGTCGAAGCCGCCGTCGAGGGTGTTGACCGCGTCGCTCGCGTAGACGGCGAGGGTGAGCGGTTCCTCGCCGTAGTTCCAGATGGCGATCTGGTCGCGCGTGGTGGCTCCGCCGGTGACCCCGTAGGAGAAGTGGGGCCGTGCGTCGGGCCCCTTCGGCCCGGCGGGCTGCACGCCGAAGGTGGACTTGCGGTCCTCCCCGGGAGCGGCCGGGGCCGCATGCACGGCGGGGGCCGAGGGCGCGGCCTGGGCCGGTGCCACGAAGACCAGCCCGAGCAGCGCGAGCAGGAGGGCGAGGACCGGGGCGGCCACGGCCGGCGCGCCGGGACGGCGGCCGCGCCGGGCGGCGGGGGCGGTGGGGTTCATGGCTCGGGCGTCCGATCCGGGGAAGGGGAAGGGGTGCGGTGGGTCCAGGCGTCAGGGGCGGGCCGGGGCGGGCCGCGGGGGAGGCCGGCCGCGCCGGCCCCGGGCGCACGCCGGGATAAGATGGCGGTGAGGGGGTGGGTGGGGGAGTTAGTTCCGGCCACCGGGGATGTAGGGACGTTC
>NZ_JBHXKA010000166.1:0-14766 GCF_042722885.1 Streptomyces sp. NPDC058401 | reverse complement strand
CCTACGAGGGCTGACCGGCGTCGCCGGGCCCGCCGCCCCGCCGAACGGCCGCGGGGGGGGGCCCCCCGCGCGGGGGGGGGGGCGCCCGCGGCCCCCGCGCCCCCCGGCCCCCCCCCCCGACGCCGTCAGCTGCTGTATACGCCGACTTCGTACAGGGAGTAACCCCACTGCGTCCCGCGTCCCGCTCCGTGGACGCGCACGTACCGCGCCGGGACCCCCGCGAACTGCGCCGTGTCCAGGCCGCCGTCACCGCTCGCGGTGGACCAGGCCGTCTGCCAGTTCGTCCCGTCCGGGGAGAGCTCGATGCGGTACGACCGTCCGTACGCGCGCTCCCATTCGAGCGTGACCCGCTTGACCAGGGCCGGGGAGCCCAGGTCGAACTGCACCCACTGGTCGTCGTTCCAGTCGCTCGCCCAGCGGCTGCCCCGGTCGCCGTCCACGGCCCGGCCGGGCGCGTAGCTGATGAACGGGTTCCACTCGGCGGAGCTCGCCGAGGCGGCCGCGCCCGCCGCGAGGTTCACACCGGCCTTGTGCTGCTCGGAGTTGCCCCAGGTGCGCAGGTAGGACTCGGCTCCCTTGAACAGGTCGTCCACCACGCCCTGTCCGCCGGTGATCCGGATGTCCTCGATCCAGTCCGGCACCAGGCCGTAGTGCGAGGCGCCGTCGGTGTTGAGGTCCCACGTGCGCTGGCCGGTGGTCACCTTGTCGATGACCGAGCCGCCGTCCGTGCTGCGGAAGGGGTACGTGACCGGGTTGGGCGTGTTCGCCCCGCGCGGGCCGGGCCAGCCGCCGACGCCGTTCATGTCGGTGCCGTAGCCGTAGCCGACGTTGTACTTCTCGCGCAGCGCGTCGGTCCGCTTGGCCTCGGCGCTGAAGCCCTCGGAGCCGCCCATGTACGCGCCGGCGAAACCGCCGAGCTTGTAGAGCCGCTCCATCCAGCCCAGGTCCATCCAGCTGTGCGAGGAGATCACGCCCGGGTACGACTCGGTTTCGAGGATGTCGAAGGCCTGACCGGCCGCCTTCACGCTCATGTGGTCGAGTTCGAGCATCATCTTGCGTTTCATCATGCCGCGCACCGCGTAGTCACCGAGGTCGGTGAGACCGCGGGTGTTGCACTGGGCGTTGGAAGCGTACGAGGGCACGGCCACACCTGCCGGCAACTGCTTCTCGGCGGCGGCCGCCGGGGCCAGGCCGATGGGGTTGTCGTGCTGCGGGCCCGCGCACTGCTCGGTCTTCCAGAAGGTGCCGGTCGACAGGAACTGCCCGACGTTGATGGCCGTTCCCAGCGCGCCCTCGTCGAAGCGGACCCCGCACAGGGCGTTGTCGAACTTGTGGCACAGGAACATGCTGCGCACGCCGAGGTTGTACAGCTCGTCGAGGCCCTTGTCGATGTCCGCCCTGCTGCACTGGGCGATGTCCAGGATCTGCTTGCAGCCGAAGGGCTCGGAGGTCTCGACGCCGAGGACCACGGCCAGCTTGCCCTGCTTGATCACCTCACGGGCCTGCGCGGAGTCGGTGACGATGCGGAACCAGCCCTTGCCGGGGCCGCCGTACATCTTGTCGACGAAGGCCTGCATGTCGTAGGTCTTCTTCGCCTCCAGGCGGATCGCGGTCATCTCGTCGCAGCTGCGGTCCTTGAAGAAGTAGACCGAGCAGATCACCCCGTTGGTGACGAGGTCGTTGACGAGGACCCGCTGGCCGCCGCGCCAGGCGCGCTCGATCCAGGCGTAGTAGTTCTGCTGGTGCGTCAGCGAGTCGTGGGCGGGCCAGTCCTTGAAGGTGGGCCAGCCGTCGGGGTCGTGCTTGCCGTCGCCGCCCTTGGTGATGAAGTCGAAGATGGCGAGGGTGCCGTCCGGGTAGTGCTCGGGACAGTCCTTCAGCGCGTCGGCGATGCCGGCGTCGGAGAACGGCTTTCCGCAGATCAGCCGGCCGCCGAAGCCCTCGTTGGACATGATGTGGTCGTGGGCGTCGACGAAGCCGCGGACGTTGCCCTGGGCGTCGGTGCCCTTGAAGGGCTCACCGGTCACGTTGATCTGGGAGTCGGGCGCGGGCCGTGCGGTGGGGTTCCACCAGCCGTTGTCGGCCGCGGCTCCCGGGACGGGGCCGAGCACCATGGCGAGCAGGCCGAGGAGCAGGGACAGGATCGCGAACGGCTTGCGCCGGCTGCGGGGTTGGGATTCCGGTCGTCGCCTGTGCAGGTCTGGGGTCATGGCCACTACTCACGTCCTCGGTCGGCGGAGGGCGCGGTCGAGGACACGGTCCACCGGAGGCGTGGCCGCCCTGGCACCTGTTTGTCATGTCCCGCGCAAGCATTGCGTCGAGAATCGCTACTGCCGGGTACAGAGTCAAGAGTCCGGGTCAAATGACCTGATGGATCGTCACCCTACTCCCGCTGTGGGCCGCCGTCAGCGGGATGCGCAGGAGCGGGCGTAGCGCCCGGGCGTGGTCCCGACGACCCGCTTGAAGTGCCGGGTGAAGTGCGACTGGTCGTAGAAGCCCGCCGCGACCGCCACCTCGGCGGCCGGGCGGCCGTCGAGGAGCAGCCGGCGGGCCAGGGAGACCCGGCGCGAGACGAGGTACTGGTGCGGGGCGATGCCGAAGGCCCCGCTGAACGTGCGCACCAGGTGGGCGGGATGGGCCTGGAGCAGCCCGGCCGCCTCCTCCAGCGACAGGCCGCCGGCCGCCCGTTCGTCGAGGAGCTCGCGCAGACTCCGTGCGAGGCCGGGGCCGGGGCCCGTGCCGGGGCCCGGGCCGGGCCGTGTGGTCCGGGTGTCGGGGAGTTCGAGGCGGGGTCGCAACAGGGTGCGCAGCCGCTCGCCGATCAGGGCCAGCCGGCTCTCCGCCTCGAACTCGTCGCCCGGCGCGGCCAGGGCCCGGTGGAGCTGCCCGACGCGGCGGCGCAGTACGGGATCGGCGAGGTCGGGGCCGTCCACGGCGGCGCCGATGAAGCGCTCGTCCAGCACGGTGGTGTCGAGGTAGACCACGCGCTTGCGGAAGCCGTGCGGGGTCGCGGCGGAACCGTTGTGCGGAACCTGGGGCGGGAGCAGGCTCACGGTGTCGCCCGGGGTGCCGCGGCGGTGGCGGTCCAGGTCGTAGCGGATGGCGCCGTCGTCGACGATCAGCAGGGTCCAGGCGTCGTGGACGTGCATGGGGTAGGCGTGCGCGGTGAAGCGGGCGTGGAACACCTCCAGGACACCCGCGACCCGCGGACGCCAGGCCGAGACCTCCTGCTGGGGCTGCACGCAAAGAACGTACAAGACCGCGCGCGGGGGCGCCCGGCAGTCTCGGGGCATGAGCGACGAGAAGACCAACGGCAGCGGCGCGGGCGCGAAGAGTGACAGCAGCGGCACGGACGTGAAGACCAACGACGGCGGCGCGGACGCGAAGAGTGACAGCAGTGGCACGGACGTGAAGACCAACGACAGCGGCGCGGATGCGCCCGTGCGGTTCGATACCAAGATCGCGGTGCTGTTGCGCGAGGACCTGGAGACCTGGCAGCGGCTGAACGTCACCGCGTTCCTCGTCAGCGGGCTCGGTACGGCGTGCCCCGAGGTGATCGGGGAGCCGTACGAGGACGCCGACGGGACGCCCTACCTGCCGATGTTCCGCCAGCCCGTGCTGGTCTTCGAAGGCGGGAAGGAGACGCTGGCGGCGGCGCACGAGCGGGCGGCGCGGCGCGGGCTGGCGGCGGCGGTCTTCACCTCGGACCTGTTCGCGACGGGCCACGACCGGGCCAACCGGGCGGCCGTCGCGGCGGTCGGCAGGGACGGGCTCGACCTGGTCGGCATCGCCGTCTACGGGGCGCGCAACGCGGTGGACAAGGTGCTCAAGGGGGCCCGCATGCACGGGTGAGCACCGGGAGGCGAACCGCCGGCGGGATGCCGTTTCGGCCACCGGGTGGTCGGAGTCCGGGTCGTTGCGCGGGGGGCTGCGGGAGGTTCGGTGTGCGGTTCGGTGCCTCCTGCCGTGCCGTCCGCCACCAGGTCCCGGCCCTTTCGTGGTGGTTCTGTGAAGGTGACCCGGGGGGCCGTTCGGGGCTTGATCCCGGCCATCGCAGGGCATGCGCGCCCCGTCATGCGCAACACGCCTCAGCCGCGCGTTCACGTGCTCTCCGTTTCTGCTTCACCGATCCGTGTGCCCCAGAGTCCTCCGCCCCGTGGATTGTCATGCCCGCGGCCATGGGTGGGTGGCCGTTTTCCGGCCACGCACGGCTTGTGGGGAAGGGGGGCGGTCCGGTGTCTCAGCCACGTTTTCTGTTCGTGTCCTGGGTGGATGTAGAAAGACGTCAGGCGCCTGCACCGATGGCGGGAGGACCGCACGCGGTGCGGGGAAGCGGCGGCCACGGCAGTCAGGGCAGCGGGCCCGATGCGGTGACCTGGCGGCTGGTCGGCTCCAACAATCACGAACTCGGCCGCAGTCCTTCCGTCTACCGCGCCCTCGGCGCCTGCGGTGCGGCCGTCGAACGGCTCCGCCGGCGGATCGGCGAGGCCGTCCCGATCGTGGCGATGTCCACGGGCAGGGCCGCGGCGATGCCGGATGCGGGTCCCCGTGGGGTGGGGGCCGCGGGCCCGGGCGGCTCCGGCTCCGGTTCCGGCGCAGTGTCCGGCGTCGTGTCCGGCTCCGGCGTCGGCGCCTGGACCTGGCAGCTCGTCCTCGACGAGCAGTGTGTGGCCGTGGCCGTCCGCACCTTCCGCCGCCAGCGCGAATGCCGCCACAGCCTCCAGCTGTTCCTGTCCGCCGCCGCCGAGGCGCAGGTGGCCTCCGGCGTCACCCACACCCGGCGGCTGCGCGGTCTGCGGCTGCCCGGCGCCGGGGACGCCCCGGGGCTGGCCCTGCGCGGGGGAGGCCCGCGGTGACCGCGACCACGGTGGTTCCGCCGGCCGCGCCCGAGGACGAGCACGTCACCCCGCGCGCCCTCGCCCGGAGCGGCGACCCGGCCGACCGGATCTTCCGCGGCTCGGCCCGCACCGCCGGCGCCGTCGTGCTGCTCGTCATGACCCTGGTCGGCGTCTTCCTCGCAGGCCGCGCCTTGACCGCCCTGGACGACGCGGGCCGGTCCTTCCTCACCACCTCCGCGTGGGAGCCCGACTCCCACAACTTCGGGGTGGCGGCGGTCCTGGTCGGCACCCTGCTCATCGGCGGTGTGGCGATCCTCTTCGCGCTGCCGCTGGCGATGGGCACCGCCCTCTACATCACCGAGTACGCGCCGCGCCGCATCAAGCAGACCCTGATCAGCCTCGTTGACCTGATGGCCGCGGTGCCCAGCGTGGTCTACGGCCTGTGGGGGCTGTTCCTGTTCCAGCCGCACGTGGTGGGCCTGTCCCGCTGGCTCACCACCTACCTGGGCTGGTTCCCGGCCTTCGCGGTCGACGGGGACGATCCGCGCGACCCGCTCAGCCCCAACACCTTCTACACCTCCTCCACCTTCATCGCGGGCATGGTCGTCGCCCTGATGGTGACGCCCATCGCCTGCTCGGTGATGCGCGAGGCCTTCGCCCAGGCGCCGCCAGGCGAGCGCGAGGGCGCCTTCGCGCTCGGCGCCACACCGTGGGGCGTCATCCGCTCCGTCGTCCTGCCCTTCGGCAGGGGCGGGATCATCGGCGGCACCATGCTCGGACTCGGCCGCGCGCTGGGGGAGACGATCGCCGTCTACCTGATCATCTCCCCGGTCTTCGTGATCCAGCCGCACATCCTCCAGAACGGCGCCATCTCCGTGTCCGCCCTGATCGCCCTGCGCTACGGCTCGGCCAGCCCCCTCGGGATATCCGCCCTGATGGCGGCCGGCCTCACGCTCTTCCTGATGACCCTGGTGGTCAACTTCGCCGCCTCCTCGGTCGTGGCCCGCAGCCGCTCCGGAGCGGGGGCCGACGCATGACGGCCCTCACGCACCGGCCGCACGGTCCGGGCGCCGCCGACGCGACGGGTGCTCCGGGCGGCCGGGGTGTTCCGGCCGCTCCCGCCGTCGCCACCGTCCGTCCGCCCGTGGTGCTCGACGGCGCCGGGATCCCGCCCGAACAGCGGCGCAACACCGCGACCCTGCACCTGCGCGACGTCCTCGCCATGGTGGGCGCGGCCGCCGCCGCGCTCGCCGTGACCGCCCTGCTCTTCGGCCGGATCCTGCCCTTCGATGCGCCGCTCGGCTTCGCGGTCGTCCTCTACCTGGCCTTCATGGCCCTCTACGGCGTCCTCGTGTCCCTCGACGAGTCCGCCGCCACCGTGCGGGCGCGCCTCGCGCAGGCCCTCGTGCACAGCGTCGCCGCCATGCTCATGACGGCCCTGGTGTGCGTCGTCGGCTACGTGCTCCTGCGCGGCCGGGACGCCCTGGCCCACCTCAACTTCTTCACCGACGACATGGCCGCCACCGGTCCGCTGGAGCCGCTGTCCCAGGGCGGGGCGCTGCACGCCATCGTCGGCACCCTGGAGCAGATCGGCATCGCCCTGGCGGTGTCCGTGCCGCTGGGGCTGGCCTGCGCGGTGTTCCTCAACGAAGTCCCGGGCCGCTACGCCCGGTTCGTCCGCACCATCGTCGAAGCCATGACGGCGCTGCCCTCCATCGTGGCCGGCCTGTTCGTCTACGCGACCTGGATCCTGCTGCTCCACTTCGACAAGTCCGGCTTCGCCGCCGCGCTCGCACTGTCCGTGATGATGCTGCCGATCGTCATCAGGGCCTCCGACGTGGTGATCCGGCTGGTTCCGGGCTCTCTGAAAGAGGCCTCCTACGCCCTGGGCGCCGGTCAGTGGCGCACCGTGTGGACCGTGGTCCTGCCCACGTCCCGCTCCGGACTGACCACCGCCGTGATCCTGGGCACCGCCCGCGGCATCGGGGAGACCTCCCCGGTGCTGCTCACCTCCGGCATCGCCGGCGGGCTCAACGCCAACCCCTTCGACGGGCCGCAACTCTCGCTGCCGCTCGCGGTGTTCAGCCTGGTCCAGTCCCCGGAGAAGTCCATGATCGCCCGGGGTTTCGGCTGCGCCGCCCTGCTGATGGCGCTGGTGCTGCTGCTCTTCGTGCTCGCCCGCGTCATCGGCGGAAAGGCCCCGGGGCAGCTCGGCCGCGGCGCGCAGCACCGCCGGGTGCTCGCGTCCGCCCGTGACGTCGAGCGGATGCGGGCCCGGGCCGCCGAGCGGGACCTCGCACTCGCCGAAGAGGAGGCCGGGGGGCCGGAGCCACAGGGGTGGCGGGCGCTACCTCCGCCCCGGGCGTAGTCGCCCGCTCCTCGCGGCTCCGCGCCGTGTCCATTCGTACGATCTGTGACCGATCAGGAGAGTTCCCCATGCCCGGACGACCCCCGGCATACCCCGTGCGTGCCCCTTCGGGCGACCGCGCACCCGCCCGGCGCGGCCGCCTCCTCGTCCGCGGACTCGCACTGGTCCTGGCGGCGCTGGCCGTGGCCCTGCCCGGCGCGGTGCCGGCGGCCGCCGAGAGCTACGTACCGGTCTCCGGCGCGGGTTCCACCTGGAGCCAGAACGCCCTCGACCAGTGGCGGGCCAACGTCAAGCAGTACGGCATGACGGTCAACTACAGCGGTACGGGATCGTCCGACGGCCGCAACCAGTTCCGCAACGGCACCGTCGACTACGCGGTCTCCGAGATCCCCTACGGGATCAAGGACTCGGGGGTCGTCGACCCGCCGCCCGCGCGGAAGTTCGCCTACATGCCCATCGTCGCGGGCGGCACGGCCTTCATGTACAACCTCAAGATCGGCAACCGCCGGGTCACCAACCTCCGCCTCTCCGGCGAGAACGTGGCCAAGATCTTCACCGGCGTGATCACCACGTGGAACGACCCGGCGATCAAGGCCGACAACCCGGGCCTCGCCGCCTCCCTCCCCGCCCGCCGGATCGTCCCCGTCGTCCGCTCCGACGGCTCGGGCACGACCGCCCAGCTGACCAAGTGGATGAGCACGCAGCACGGAGGCCTGTGGGACGCCTACTGCGGCAAGGCCGGCCGCTCCACCCCCTGCGGGCAGACCTCCAACTTCCCGACCATCGCCGGCCGCGGGTTCGTCGGCCAGTCCGGCTCCAACGGGGTCTCCGGCTACGTGGCCCAAGAGGGCAACATCGGCACCATCACGTACGTGGAGTACTCCTACGCGGTCTCCACGACGGGCTTCCCGGTCGTCAAGGTGCTCAACAAGTCGGGCTACTACACCGAGCCCACCGCCCAGAACGTCGCCGTCTCCCTCGGCAGGGCGCAGATCGACCCCGCCGACCTCACCCAGAAGCTGGAAGGGGTCTACGCGGGCGACGACCAGCGCACCTACCCGCTCTCCAGCTACAGCTACATGATCATCCCGACGGCGCAGGAATCGAACTTCAACCCGCAGAAGGGCAAGGCGCTCGGCGCCTTCGCCTACTACTTCCTCTGCGAGGGCCAGCGCTCCGTCGACCGGCTCGGCTACTCGCCGCTCCCCATCAACCTCGTCCAGGCCGGTCTGGAGCAGGTCCGCCGCATCCCCGGCGTGACCGTGGCGAACATCGACATCAAGAACTGCCGCAACCCCACCTTCTCGCCCGACGGCAAGAACACCCTGGCCGAGACCGCGCCGATGCCCGCCGCCTGCGACAAGCAGGGCCCCACCCAGTGCGAGACCGGCACCGGCGGCAACAAGACCCCGACCCAGAACGGAAGTTCGGGCGGCGGCGGGGCAGCCTCCGGCGGTGGCACCGGCGGCACCGGTGGCGCCGCGGCCTCCGGCGGTGGTACGGGAGGCAGCGGCGGCACGGGCTCCGGCGGAGCCACGGGAGGCTCCGCGGCCGCCTCGGGCGGTACCGGCGGAGCCACCGGCGGGAGCGGCGCGGCAGCCGGCACCGGCGGTACGGGTGACGGCCCGGGAAGCGGCGGCGCGGACGGCGGCGGGGGAGTGGACCCGGTCACCGGCCGGCCCCTCGCGGCGGGCGCGGCCGACCTGTTCGGGATCCCCGTCACCACCTCGACCGGCATCGGCGGGACCCTGCAGACCGTCCTGATGGTGCTCGGCGCCCTGATCCTGCTGGCCGTCACGGTCGCCCCGCCGCTGCTCACCCGGCGCCTGACGCGGCGCGGCCGCACGGGGGGCGGGTCCTGATGCGCACGCCGTTCCGCACCGCGTTCCGTACCCCGCTCCGCACGTCGCTCCGCGCTCCGTTCCCCAAGCGCCGGATCCGGTTGCTCTTCGGCGCGCTCTGCCTGGTGCTGCTCCCCGTGGTCGCCACCTCCGGGCCCGGCGGCCTGGGCCCGCAGACCGCGTACGCGGCCGGCGGGGAGGGCTCCGAGGTCACCGTGTCCGGGACCGGCGAGTTCGCCGACCTCAAGGTGACGGTCGGCCAGACCCGCAACCTGGTCGGCCAGGTCGTCAAGATCTCCTGGACCGGCGGAAAGCCCACCGTCTCCGACACCGCCTACAGCGCCGACTACCTCCAGATCATGCAGTGCTGGGGCGACGAGCCCACCGGCCCCGGCACCGACCAGTGCCAGTTCGGCGGTTCCTCCGCCCTCGGCGCGGGCGCGGGCAACCAGGCCGGCGCCTACACCAACACCCGCCAGCTCAACTACGGCGCCAACCTACGGGATTCGGAACACGAGCCGCTGCCGCCCCCCACCCCGAGCGGGATCTCGTACGCCCCGTTCCGCACGGTGGGCGGGGACCCGGTCAGCCCGGGCAACTGGAACGAGTTCTACGACGTCAACAGCACCAACGAGGTCCCCTACGCCCGTACCAACGCCCGCGGCGCCGGCGAGGTCTGGTTCGAGACCCAGACCGCCGTCGAGGCCCCCGGACTCGGCTGCGGCTCCGCGGTCACCGGTTCCGGGGGCGCCGTCGGCGGACGCGGCTGCTGGCTGGTGATCGTGCCGCGCGGCGAGAAGGAGGTCGACGGCAGCCCGTACACCGGGCAGTCCGGCGGGCAGCTCCAGTCCTCCCCGCTCAGCCCGGCCAACTGGAAGCAGCGCATCGTCGTCCCGCTCGGCTTCGAACCCCTGGGCAGCTACTGCCCGATCGGCGCCGAGGAACGCGGCACCCTCGGCAGCGAGATGGCCGCCGAGGCCGTCACCCGCTGGCAGCCCGCCCTGTGCCAGACCGGCGGCAAGGCCATCTACGGCTACGCCCAGGTCCCCGACGAGACCGCCCGCGTCAAACTCCTCTCCGGCACCCCCGGCCTGGTATTCCTCGGCCGGCCGGCGCCCGCCGACCCCGTCCGCAAGCCCGTCTACGCACCCGTGGCCCTCTCCGGCATCACCATCGGCTTCTTCATCGAGAGCCAGGCCGGATTCCAGGCGCCCCCCGAGGTCAAGGCCCGCAACGGAACCCGGCTCGGCGCCCTGCGGCTGACCCCGAGGCTGGTGGCGAAGCTGCTGACCGAGTCCTACCAGGACGGCAACTCGCGCTTCGCCGAGAGCACCGCGAAGAACCCCGCGAACCTGGGCCGGGACCCGGAGTTCATGAAGCACAACCCCGCCTACGCGGGGCTGGACTTCGGCGGAAAGCTCGGTGACGCCCTGGTCCCGCAGCCGCTCGCCGACACCACCCGGCAGCTGTGGGAGTGGGTGGGCCGGGACCCGGCCGCGCGGGAGTTCCTCGACGGCACCCCCGACAACGCGGGCGCGCACGGGGACGCCTCGTACGCCGGGATGGCCGTGAACCCGAACTACCGCGGACTGGCCCTGCCGTTGGACACCTTCCCCAAGAGCGACCCGTACTGCCAGCCCTTCCCGCTGGAGCACCCGGAATCCCCGCTCTGCATCCAGGACAAGCACCCCTACGCCACCGACATGCACGCCGCCGCGCGCGCCGCGAGCCGCGGGGACACCCTGGCCCGCACCTCCTGGGACGCCACGGCCACCCCGCCCACGTACAAGAAGGACCCGCCGCAGCTCGCCGGTTCGCGCGCCGTGCTCGCCGTCACCGATACCGCCACCGCCGACCGGTACGGCCTGGTGCGCGCCGAACTCCTCAACGCGGGCGGCGCGTTCGTCGCACCCGAACCGGCCGCGCTGATCGCCGCCGCGAGCGCCCGCAAGGCGGGGGCCGACGGGGTGAGTTCCCCCGACCCGGCGGCCGCGGACCCGGCGGCGTACCCGCTCACCGTCCTCACCTACGCCGCCACCGTGCCCGCCGACCTCACCGAGGCGGAGGGCCGGGACTACGGCGCCATGCTGGCCTACGCGGCCGCCCGGGGGCAGACCCCCGGCGTGTCCGCGGGCAGCCTGCCGCACGGCTACGCCCCGCTGCCGGAGGCCCTGCGCGCCCAGACCCGGGCCGCGGCGCAGAAGGTGAGCACCGAGGCGGGCCGGAAGCCGACGCCGGAGCCTTCCGCCCCGACGGCCCCGGCCCCGGCCCCCGCCCCGGGCGCCGCCGGCGGTACGCCGTCCGGCACGGGCGGGTCGGCCACCGGCGGTTCCGGCCCGGCCGGTACGGGGACCTCCGGCTCCGGGGCTTCGACGGCGGGCGCCGGTTCCGCGGCGGGCGGCGGGGCCGCACCCGGCCCCGCGGCGGCCTCGCCCGGCGCCTCGACGGCCACGGGCGCCGGGGGAGCCACGGGTGCCACCGGAACTTCGGGCGCCCCGGCCGCTCAGGCGGCGGGGACCACCCCGGACTGGGTCGTCGGAGCCATCCGCAACGTCCTGCTGATCTGCCTCGTGGTCGGCGCCCTCGCCGCCTTCGCGGGACCGATGCTCCCGCGGTTCCTGCCCGGGGCCCTGCTCCGGCTGCGGTCGCTGCGCGGCGCGGCGGGGGGAGCGGCCGCGACGTCCGGCGGGCCCGCGGAGCTGCCGGCGGACTGGGCGACCCACAAGAAGACCGGCCCGAGGGACTGGACCCCGCCGGACCAGGACTGACGCCCGCATCCGTCCCGTCCCGGCACCGCACGGCGAGCACCGCACGTCGAGCACCGCACAACGAGCACCACACAACGAGCACCGCACGGCGAGCACCGTACGACGAAAGGAGGTGACGCCCGGCGACAACCGTCCGACCAATCCGCGCCAACGGAATTCCATCCCACGCGCGCCGGGCACCACCCGGGCGCAGCCTAGCTGAGGGGTCATCCCAAGTGAACAAGAAGAAAATCGCCTTCGGCGTCTCGGCCTTCGCTCTCGCGGCCACCATCGCCGGAGCCGGCCTCGCCG
This sequence comes from Streptomyces sp. NPDC058401, assembly GCF_042722885.1. Classification (NCBI taxonomy): domain Bacteria; kingdom Bacillati; phylum Actinomycetota; class Actinomycetes; order Kitasatosporales; family Streptomycetaceae; genus Streptomyces; species Streptomyces sp. NPDC058401. Next base: position 2,660 of record NZ_JBHXKA010000166.1, on the reverse strand, counting down.
CCGCCGACCCGTCGGGCCCGCCGCCGTACCGCCAGCTGTCCGGCGTCGGCTCCGACACCACCCAGGACGTCATGAACGGCCTGGCCGCGGCCATCACCGTGAACGGCCAGAAGGTCATCGGCTCCTACGACGCCACCGGTTCCGCCAACATCACCACCAAGGACCCGGCGGTCAACGCGAACTGCACCGTCGCCCGCCCCAACGGCTCGGGCGCCGGCCGCTCCGCGCTGCTCACCTCCCTCCAGGCGAACAACGGCTGTCTGGACTTCGCCCGTTCCTCCTCGCTGAACCTGGCGGCGGCGGCGCCCGGCCTGACCTACGTGCCCTTCGCGGTCGACGGCGTCACCTACGCCATCACCCCCGGGTCGGCGATCCCGCGCAAGCTGTCGCTGACCGACCTGAAGGCGATCTACCACTGCGACCCGAACTACGTGGGCGCGGGCCCCAACTACGCCATGACGGTCTACCTGCCGCAGGCCGGTTCGGGCACCCGCAGCTTCTGGGAGTCCCAGATGGGGATCACGGACGCCGATGTCGTCGCCGGCGTCCACCCCTGCATCAAGGACAAGAAGGGCACCACCCCGGTGCAGGAGCACGACGGCCGTCTCCTCGACGACAAGTCGATCGTGCCGTTCTCGATCGCCCAGTACCAGTCGCAGTCCTCGCAGACGATCGCGGACCTGCGCGGCCGAGCCATCCTCGGCACGGTCGACGGGACCTCGCCCACCGTCCTCAACAGCGGATTCGGCGTGAAGCGCGACGTCTACAACGTGATCCCGACCGGCAAGGTCGCCACGGCTCCGTGGAGCACCGTCTTCGTCGGCCCCAACTCCGAGATCTGCAAGCAGACCTCGGTGATCAACACGTACGGCTTCGCCACCAGCCCGAACTGTGGCGACACCACCAAGCAGACCCCCTGACCCTGATCGCCGCCCGAGCTTCACATTCTGGAGACGTTGTGCTGAAGAACAGAGTTTTGCGGACCATGGCCCTGGGGGTCGCCGCCGTGACCACCTCCTTCGCGGCGGGTCTGGCCGGGGCGGGCGCCGCGTACGCCGCCCCGATCGGCACCCTTGAGATCAACCCGGCGACCGGCGCGGACACCTCCGGCATCGCCTTCACCACCTCGGCCGCCTGCCCGGCCAACGCCACCAACGTGCTGGTGAAGGTGGACGGTTCCGGCTTCCCGGCCGAGGGCCTGAACGTGGTCGGCAACTCGCCCATCGCCACCTACCCGACCGCCGCCAACGGCGGCATGGTCATCCCGCTGACCTCCACCATGCGGGACTACGCCAGCCAGGCGGGCTTCACCACCCTGCAGGGCAAGTACGAGTTCACCGTGATCTGCCGGACCGCCTTCAACGGCACCAGCCTCGGCGACTACACCGGGGCGATCTGGTTCACCTCGAACACCACGTACCAGAACACCGACCCGGCGGTGAAGACCGACACCGTCACCTCCCTCGCGCTCACCCCGGCCGGTCCCACGCAGGCGGGCACCCCGGTCACCCTCACCGCGGGCGTCACCCCGGCCGGCGCCGGCGGCACCGTCCAGTTCAAGGACGGCGCGGCCGACCTGGGCACCCCGGTCACCGTGAACAACGGCACCGCGGCGCTCACCACGTCCAACCTGACCGCCGGCACGCACAACCTGACGGCCGTCTTCACGCCGGCCAGCGCCTCGTACAACGGCTCGGCCTCCGCCGCCGTCTCCTACGTGGTCACGGCCGCTGCGGCCACCGCCACCACCACCGCCCTGGCCGTCTCCCCGGCCGGCACCGCGCCGCAGTTCAGCCCGGTGACCCTGACCGGTACGGTCACCCCCGCGGGCGCGGCGGGAGCGGTGAAGTTCACCGACACCGTCGGCGGCTCCACCCTCACCCTGGGCACCGTTCCGGTCGCGGGCGGCACCGCGGTGCTGAACACCAGCAGCCTCCCGGTGGGCGACCACTCCTTCACCGCCGTGTTCGTCCCGGCGAACGCCGGCGCCTTCCTGGGCTCCGACTCGGGCGCGATCCCGTACGTGGTGGGCGCCTTCGCCGGTGTCTCCGCCTCCGAGACGATCACCACCACCGTCAACTCGGGCGCGCTGGCCATCAGCGTCGCCAACCCGCAGGTCACCCTGCCCTCGCCGGTGCTCAACTCCGACGGGGACCTGCTGACCACGGCCGGTTCCATCAACCCGGTCACCCTCACCGACACCCGCGCCGGCAACCCGGGCTGGACCGTCAGCGGCCAGGTCACCGACTTCTCCGACGGTGCCACCCACACCATCAACGGCCAGAACCTGGGCTGGAGCCCGAAGCTCGTCGACAAGGCGCCCGCGCAGACGGTGACGGCCGGTTCCGCCGTCCCCGCCGCGCACGGAGCGGCCGCCGCCGACTCGGGCACGGCGGGCCTCAAGTCCGCCCGCACGCTCGCCAACGGCACCGGCCTCGGCACCGCGCACGTCACCGCCGATCTGGCGCTGAACGTGCCGACCTCCACGGTGGCCGGCACGTACTCCGCCACCCTCACGCTCACCGCCATCTGATCCAGGCGTGAGCCCCGGGCCCGGGGGGGCCCCCCGGCCCCCGCCCCCCGCCCCCCCCGCCCCGCGGCCCGGGCCCCCCCCCCCCCCGCCCCCACCCCCCCGAGGGCGGCCCCCGCCACAAACCCAC